>JAEEWY010000001.1 GCA_016291275.1 Methanobrevibacter sp.
CAATGAAATTGTCCTCTTCACTTTCATCCAAAACACCAATGGGTCTTGAAACAGGAGTCTTGATTCCATAGAAATGGTATTCTATATTTTCGAGATGGCAATTGTATTTTCTAAGGATTTCCAATTCCTTTCCAATAGAATCGACACCATGCCTTTCAGTGATATGGACTAGATTAGGTTGAACAGCAGCGAAGTAAATGTCAGTTCCACCACTTGATTCCGGAGAAATGACCTTATTTGCACCAGCATGCTTTAATCTTTTAACGCTTTCCTTTTTGCTTGCCCTTGAAACAATCCATGCATCCTTATACAATTCCCTTGTTGTAAGGACGATAAACAGATTATCAACATCGCTTCCAGTTGCAACTATCACTCCTAATGATTTGTCAATATTAAGTTTTTTAAGGGTCTTGTCTTCGGTAGCATTTCCATTAAGCAAGATTACATTTTCGTTTTCTTCAATGTCCTCTAACTTTTCCTCATTTTTTTCGATAATGATTACTTTCTGGTTTCTTTTCATTAATTCTTCATAAACTGCAGTACCTACTCTTCCAAATCCACATAAAATATAGTGATTTTGCATGTCCGCTAATTTCCTTTCCATAATTCTTCCACTCCTCATATCTTGCAGGTTTTGTGTAACTGAACTAATGATAAATGTAACGATATAAGCTAGAACTCCGACTCCTGAAAGCGCTAATGTGACAGAAAAGATCTTTTGCAATGGAGTTATAGGGGTAATGTCTCCATATCCCACTGTAGCAAGGGTTATTATGGTGTAATATATTGAATCGTATATGTCCAATCCCATAATGTAAATGGACCCTAAAATCCCATATATTAATATTAAAACAATAATGAGCACTGCATAAATTCCTGTTCTGTCTCTTCTAGAGTAATTGTATATGATTTTTATGCCCTTCATAAGTAGTCCTCATTGGAATTCCAGTTTTTATTTTTTTAATAAAGTTCTATAATGATAATTTTTAGCATTTAAATTTTTTATAGCATTAAATTTTTTAGCATTGACTAATATTTTTCAATTATTGTCCTTATATTTAATTATTAGATTGATTATATAATATAATGTTTATGTAATTTTTATTAGTTTACTGTATTTTATTAGTTTACTGTAATTTAAAAAATTTTATTTTAAAATGATTAAGGTGAAACAATGGATCCAATTGACATGATGACAACAGACTATAATTGTGAGTATTTAGGGCTTTCTCGTTTGTGCTTGATGGAAAATGCAGGCAAATCAATATCTGATGAGGTAGCTACCCTTTCAACTTTCAAGTTTTCAAAGCCTGTTAAGATTATAATATTTACAGGCTCTGGAGGAAACGGTGGAGATGGCTTTGTAGCTGCAAGGCATCTATTGAATAGGGGATTTGAAGTTGCGGTATACTGCTTAAATGCACTAGAAGAGATTAAGTCTGATGATGCGCTTACTAACCTTGAAATTCTCCTGAATATGGGGCCAAGAGTTTCACGCTTGTCTGTAGATTTCATTAAGGATTCTAGTGATTTGGATAATCTTGATTTTGACTCAAATAGTGAATATATTGTGCTTGATTGTCTTCTTGGAACTGGAATCAAAGGTAAACTTAGAACAAAGGTTAGAAAAACTGTAGAATTGATCAATGAAATAAACGGTTTGAAAGTAGCTATTGATGTTCCTTCAGGTTTGGATCCATTGACTGGAGAAATATCAGACATTGCAGTTGAAGCTGATTATACAGTAAGCTTTCATAAAATCAAGACTGGAGTTAAATTAGCCGGTGAGGAAAAGACCGGTGGTGTTATCACTTGTGATATTGGAATTCCTATTGAAGCTGAGCTATTTGTTGAAGGTGGAGACTTACTCAGATTAAAGAACAGGTCTAAAGACTCCCATAAAGGCAATAACGGAAAGGTCTTGATTGTTGGAGGAAGCAAGGACTATTACGGTGCACCTGCAATTTCAGCTAAGGCAGCCATTGCAACAGGTGCAGATTTAACTTACATTTACACTCCTCAAAATGCAGCTCTTGCCATAAAGTCAATATCTGAAGACTTTATAGTTAAAGAGGCAAAAGGGGATTACTTGTCTTTAGATGATTTAGATGACATTTTGGAACTTGCATCCCATGTTGATGCAGTGTTATTGGGACCTGGTTCAAGTCAAAATGAGGAAACAGGCAAACTATTCAATGTATTGGCAATGAAGATTGACAAGCCATTGGTATTGGATGCGGATGCATTGAAACTAGTGGATTTAAGTCTTGTTTCCAAAAAGGAAGACTTGATTGTTACACCTCATTTATCTGAATTCAAGTCATTCTTTAAGAACGTTTCAAAAGAGGATATGGATAATCTTGAAAAATTTGTCAAATTGGAAGACAAGGAGAATCTGGACTTTAGAAAAGTCAACGATAAGATTGATGCCATTCATAAGATTACAAAAAGCATTGAAGGTTCCGTTATCTTGAAAGGAAAATATGATTTCATCTTCCATAGAAATAGGTTGAAGATCAATAGAACAGGCAATCCTGGAATGACTGTAGGTGGAACTGGAGATGCATTGGCAGGAATTTGCTTAAGTTTGCTCTCTCAAGGATTAAGCAGTTTTGATGCGGCAATGCTCGCACCATACCTTAATGGAAAAGCTGGTGACTTGGCTTATGAAGCTCAAGGATATGGCTTTGGGGCACAGGACTTGACACAGTATTTAGGTGCTGTTATGAATGGTTTAATTGAATAATTAAATTAAATATTTTTTATTGAATGATTGGAATATTTGATTATTCCTTTTATTTTTTATTTTTTATTTTTTTATCAAGTGATCAAATGACTGATTTAGTAAAAGCTATTTTTAGAAACAGAGCAAATCGATTCATTGCAGAAGTGGAAATTGAAGGAGAAATAGTCAAGGCTCACTTGCCGAATACAGGCAGATGCGAGGAGCTATTGATTGATGGTGTTAATGTTTACCTTAAGCCAAGCGATAATCCAAACAGAAAGACAAAATATTCTCTTTATTTGATTGAAAACAATGGTGCACTTGTTGCTATGTATTCTCAACAGGCTAGCAAGATTGTCATTGATGCAATCTTGAAGGGAAAAGTCAAGGAATTATCAGGATACGATATTGTAGAATCTGAAAAGACTATTGGAAATTCAAGAATTGACATCTATTTGGCTAATTTGGATGATGAGGATAATCCATTTGATGAGACATATGTTGAAGTAAAATCAGTTACCTTAATAAAAGATGGTATTGCACAGTTTCCAGATGCCCCTACCGAAAGAGGTAGAAAACACTTGGAAGAGTTAATTTCACTTAAAAAAGACGGAATCAGGTCAGTTGTATTTTTCTTGATTGAGCATCCAAATGGAAACAGCTTCAGACCTAATTGGGAAAATGATCCGGAATTCTCCCATACTCTGAATAGGGCATACAATGAAGGTGTGGAAATTCTTGTCTACAAAACAGAAAACACTTTGGAAAAAATAGAATTGGTTGGAAATTCATTAAACTTTAATTTAGAAAAATAAACTTAATTTGAAAAAGTTTTTGATGTAAAAACGACTAATTTTGCTTAAAATTTAAAAATAACGAAAAATAGTTTAATAAAAAGTGAGAATAATATGCAAAGGTTTAATTTTTAAAAAAAACATATGTAAAGGGGGTGATATGTAATTGAGTACATATTATTCTCGGATTACTATTTATTTTTTCATATTTATAAAGTTTTTGCATATTTTTCTGATTTTCAATTGTTTAATCTCAATTAAAAAACTTATAGGTTATTCATTATTTAACTAATTTATTAAATTTATTTTAAGTTTTTGAAAAAATTGTATATATTTGTTTATAAATAAAAAATATAACTTTCATAAGTTAAGTATTAAAATTGAAAAAAAAGAAAAAAATAGATAAAATCAATTATCTATTTAATTTTTGATAGTTAGCAGCTTGGAGACCGTGGTACTTGATCATACCTTCGATTTCTCTTTGGTCGGTTTCCTTATCTTCAAAGGTGATTTGTTCAATGCTGTGTAAGCTGAAAGGTGATTTTCTGCTTAATGGCTGAATGGAACCTTTGAATAATTTCATTACAACTTCTCCGCTAACTCTTCTTTGCATATGGTCGAAAGCTTGGTCGAGGTCTTCTCTTAAAGGCTCTTGCCATAATGCTTCGTAAACTAAATCAGCATATAATGTGCTCATGTAATCTGCAAATCTTAATTCATCTACAGTCAATACCAATTGCTCTAAAGCCTTGTGAGCAGCAATCAATAATTTAGCACCTGGAACCTCATAGGTTTCTCTACTTTTAAGACCAATCATTCTGTTTTCGATGATGTCAACTCTACCTACACCGTTTTCACCAGCGATTTCATTTGCCTTGTTGATTAAGTCTACAAGTCCCATCATTTCTCCGTTGATAGCTACAGGAACTCCTTCCTCAAATTCAATGCTTACTTTGGTAGGGGTGTCTTTAGCGTCTTCAGCAGATTTGGTCCATTCATAGATTTCTTCAGGTGGCTCATTTGCAGGGTCTTCAAGCACATCCCCTTCAATAGCTCTTCCCCAAAGGTTTTCATCAATACTGTAGATTTTATCATAGGATAAGTTTAATCCATGCTCTTTTGCATAAGCAACTTCTTCAGTTCTTGTCAAGTTCATTTCTCTGATTGGAGCAATGATCTTAAAGTCAGACATGGACCTGATGATAGCTTCAAATCTGAATTGGTCATTTCCTTTACCGGTACATCCGTGTGCGATTGCAGTTGCGCCTTCTTTTTCTGCAATTTCAATGATTTTCATTGCGATTAAAGGTCTTGCAAGTGCAGTGCTTAATGGGTATCCTTCGTATTCTGCATTTGCCTTGATTCCTCTTGCAATGTATTCATTAGCAAATTCGTCTTTAGCGTCAATAATGTAGTGTTTACCGGTATTGATCTTGTCTGCAGAATTTTGGGATTTTTGCAATTCTTCAGCAGGTTGTCCAACATCAACACATGCAGTCACTACTTCGTAATTATATTCTTCTTCCAATAATTTAACACATACAGTGGTGTCTAATCCTCCACTGAATGCAAGAACGACTTTTTCCATATTATCACTTTTTATTTAGTAAATTAATTGATTTTAATTTTTAAATTTCATAATTAATATGCAATCATTATAATTTAAGTTTAAATTATACTTTAACTTTTGTTTTTTATAATATATAGTTTTTAAGTTTAAATAAAATAAAAAATAAATAAATTATTGATTTAGACTACTTATTTTTCCAGAATAAGAAACTTATTTTTTAAGGCAATTTAAGGCGATTTTATGAATGATTTAAATAGAAACAATTTGGAATTGGAGATTATTTCTTCTGAAAGCGGAGGATTCATTTCTGCAAATAGGAACATCTTCAACAGCATAGGATTATCCGATAATTCCAAATTCATTTTAAATCAAGCTATTAAGGGAACTCCTATGCTTAAGATTGGAGATGGATCTGCTAAAGTCATGCTTGTTGCAGGAGTTCATGGAAATGAATTAGCACCGCAAATCGCCGCTTTGAATCTAATTGAGCATATTTGTGATTTGGATTTAAATGGAAAGCTTAATGGTACAGTTTATGCCATTCCATTTGCATCTCCAAAGAGCACTATGGAAAATTCAAGGTATCTTGATGGAGTTGACTTAAACAGGTCTGCTCATTTGCCTCATACCGTTACAAATATCATTCTAAAAAAGGCTAAGGATTTGGAAGTTTCAGCTATAGGTGATTTCCATTCATCTGCACCTAATTCCAATCCCGGAAAAGAGGGAATCTTTTGCACAAAAGTTCCTTGCTCCAAAAGCTATTTCATAGCAGTACATATTTCCGAAAAAGTAGGCTCTGAAAAGATATTGTATCCAAGTGCAGGTGTTCCATTTAAGGGTGCTCTTGAAGATGAGGCAAATCTGATTCAGATTCCAGCTGTAACCTGTGAGGTCTTATCAGCTATTGGCTATTCAAATGAGAAAATCTGCCAAAGATCCTACTTGCAGATGAAAGCATTTTTAGAATACTTCGGTATAATCGAGTAATTCATTTGATTGTTTTTTATATTTCTTTATTTTTCATTATTTTTTCCTAATTTTTAATTTAATTTTTATTCTTTTTTATATGGTAAACTATTTCTAATTATTACTTCTCAAATGCTCTCATTTAGTTTATATTAGCTTAAAATCAAATATTTAATAAACATACTTGCAGGGAGTGTTGTAAGTATGTTAATTTAAATAGGGTGTGTTAGTATTTCCTCTTATAAAGGCCATACGATATTTGCATTTATTCTTTCTCTATTCATGTTTTATGATCCTTTGGCTATTGCATTAGCGGTAATCTCAGCAAATATTCCAGACTTTGACCATGAGTTCAAAAGAAACCATGTTATCACAATCATAGCTCTTGGAGCATTGGTTTCATGTTTTTTGTATTTTCTGGGATTGCCTTATTATTTAGGCCTTGTGATCATTTTGCTTGGAGGCATATTCCTGGTTTCAAGCCATAGAGGCTTTACCCATTCTATTTTAGGTGCAGTTTTAATAACTCTTTTCTTGTCATTATTCTTGTTTTTTGGAATGGGATTGTCTTCATATAACCTTGATTTTAACAATTCAAGAAACCTTATGATATTGTTGATATTGATTATTGCATTGGCATTGCTGTTTCTTAATAAAAAGCTTTCTCCTGTATTTTTAGTGGCAATTGCGGTTTTGGTGGTATCAGTTAATTTGGGATTCATTCCTCCATTAAATATTAATTTGACATTGCTTGCATTTTCAATATTTTTTGGATTATGCACTCATATCGTATTGGACTCTTTCACTCCTTCTGGAGTAAATGCATTCAGTCCATTTAGAGATAAGGAATACCATAAGAAATTTGGTGTTTTATTGTTTATGATTTTAATGGGGATGTTTATTTTACTCTTTCCTAACAAGTTATTTTTTTACCTAAATTTTTTATCACTTTTTCACTGATTTTTTTAAAAAATCTATTATGAATTTTCACTTATTTTTTAATATTTTTTTTATACTTAGTATTACTATCTCTGTTTATCATCGAATTTTCATGAAAATTATAAAAAGATTTATAATAAATAATCATGATAAATAATAGTATTTATAATATAATAAAAAAATTAATTTTTTTACTATCATTATATATAATTTATATGGTGCTTTTATTGCATATTTTTCTGCGCAGGATTTTGTCATAAAAGTGTCATGAATATTTATGATAATTTATCATGATTTGTTATGATTTGTTAAAAAATTTTAACTAATTTTCTACAAATTTTGGCCTTATCGTAAATATTGTTATAATTTAAAACATTATGGGGTTATTTTAATGTTTTTAAGTAGAATTTATTATGCGATTGCTTATTTAGTGGTTCTTATTTTAGAGATTATCAAATCTACAATAGATATGGCTTTAAGAGTCTTCAAGACTGATGGATTTGAGCCTATTGTGATTGATATTGATACTGAACTTAAAAGACCAATATCCCAAACAATTTTGGCCAACAGCATTACCTTGACTCCTGGAACATTGTCTGTGGACTTGGATAGTGAAAATCAAGTCATAAAGGTTGCAGTTATTGCTCCAAGAGACGTTAAGGACATTATTCCATTTGAACCTTATATCAAGGGAATGCTAGAATAATTTCTAAAAATCATTTTAAATTCATTTTAAAAATTGGTTTTGATTTTTAAAATGATAAAAAAATGATAAAAATAAGCGATTTAATTTTCAAATTTATGTTTATTGTGTAAATTTATAATCATAGAATGTGATGATAATGGATATTTTATTGATTTCTGAGTGTTTTTTAATAGTTGCATTGATTGTATTTCTAATTGCAACATTGAGGATTATTACATATAAATCTACATCTATGGGACTTATAGGTACTTCTTCATTCACTTTAGCACTTACTTTGCTACTTATAACAGTCGGTACAATATATAATATCGGATTTTTCAAGGATATTGCTTTAGCATTGCTTCTATTAGGCATTGTTGGAACAATAGCTTATGCAGCAGTTATGAGGAGGGCATAAATGATGTTTGGAATTGATCCTGGTATAATCAATATGATTCAATCAATCTTGCTTTTCATTTCTGCACTTCTGATATTGATTGCAGTAGTAGGTGTTTTAAGAATTGATAGAAACTTAGATAATGTAGTATACGCTAGAATTCATCTTTTAGGTATTGTTGACGTTGCAGGAATTATCGCATTCCTTGCTTTAGGCCAACCTTTATTTGCCCTAATTTATTTATTCCTAGCGCCATTATTGGCTCATGCATTAGCTAATGCTTATTTCCATAGTGAAGATACTCTCAATAATCCAGTACTTAATCCAAATCTTGAGGAAACTTCTGATGAGGAAGAAGATGAAGATGAAACCAATTTGGTTGATGAAGTGCTTCTTGAAGATAATTTGGATATGAGTGATGATTCAAGTATTGATGAGAATTTAGATGAAAAAAGTGAGGATGATGGCAATGATTGAATATATAGTGATTTTTGTTGCAGTTTTAAGCGCTATTATCGCACTTTTACAAAATGACTTGCTTAAGGCAGCTATTTTAACTGGTATTTCTGGATTCTGTGTAGCATTCTTATTCCAGATCTTGCTTGCTCCTGATGTAGCTTTAACACAAGCTATTGTGGAAGGGGCTATTGTACCGGTATTTATCGCATTAGCTGTTTTAAAAACTAGAAGGGAGGAGGCATAGTTATGATGGATATTCAATTGGCTTCTTTATTTGCTTCTGGTGCATTTATAATTATTGGACTATTTGCAGCAATTTTCATTGATAATCTAATCAAGAAAATCATTGGTATTGCTTTTATTGAGGAAGGTGTAAACCTATTCCTAATCTGCTTAGGATTTAAAGCAGGTGGAGTCGTGCCTATCTTCTTGCCAGGCATGACTGCAGATTGGTTTGCAGCAAATGCAGCATATCCTTTGCCTCAAGCATTAGTTCTTACAAGTATTGTAATTGGTGCAAGTACTTTAGCAGTGATGTTGGCTTTGGCTATGGTTTTATACAGAAAGCATGGAACCTTAAGCGTATCTGAAATGATGGGGGATGAAAAATGAATTATCTTATTCCATTAATGGTTGTCATTCCAATATTAGCTGCTTTAATCGTTAACATATTTGGTGGAAAGGACAAAACCGTTAAGGCCATTTCAATTGTAGTGGCAATTGCAATTCCTATTATTGCAATTCTTGCAGCTGTCGGTATCCAATACTTCGGTGGTCACGACCCAGCACTTCTTGCAAGTTCACTTCCATCAAATCTTGTAGGCACTCTTGTAGCAAGCTACAATACTGGTATTGTTTATGTCTTTGAAAATATTGAAAGGATATTCATATTCCTAATGGGCATCGTTGCATTCTTGGCAGTATTGACATACTTCTCTGAGAAAAAGGAAGTGTCTGGCCCTTACTTATACCTTATATTTATGGGTATAGCATCTGTAACTGCATTGATGTTATCCAACGATATTTTCAATATGTATGTTTTCTTTGAAATTACAGCTTTAACCCAAGTGGGTATCATTATAGCTTCAAGCACTGAAGACAATTATGAAATCGCTTTGAAATACTTGATTTTAGGTGCAATAGGCGGACCAATGCTATTGTTAGGTATTGGATTCATTCTTGGAACAATCGGTTCAGTAAACATCAACGATATTATCTTTGCAATAAGCAACAACTATGTAAACCCTTATGCTCCAAGCTTAGTGATTGGTTTTGCCTTGATATTGTTTGGATGGCTATATTCAGCAGGATTGCCTCCATTCCACACTATAAAATCAGCTGTTTACTCAAAAGCAAGACCTAACGGATCTGCAATATTACAAGGATTTTCAGTATTGTGCATGCTTGCATTCGGTATTGCAATGTACAAGATATTCGCATATATCCCTTACTTCAATACAGCAATAATCGTATTTGCTATTCTTGCAATGGCTTTAAGCATTGCAATGTCTGCAATGGAAGTAGACTTTAGAAGAATGATAGCATTCCTTGCAGTAGGGGAACTTGGATTCATTGCATTAGGTTTTGGTATAGGAACACAATATTCAATTGCAGCAGCATTGTTCCAGGCAGCAAATGAAATTGTCATAACTGCATTATTATTTATCGGATTCGGTACAGTGTACTACCTTACAAAAACATCCGATACAAGAAAGTTAGGTGGATTGATTGCAGTTGATTCAAAAATGGCAATAATGGTATTGCTTGGAGGATTCGCTTTAGCAGGTGTTCCACCATTCAACGGTTTCCAAAGTAAATTGATGCTTGTGCAAGCTGCATTGGATGCAGGATACACTGAACTTGCAGTTCTTGCAATCATTGTAAGTGTAGTGATATTCTTCACATTCGTTAAGGCATTCCATACAGTATACTTGCAGCCTAAGCCAAAGGACTTGAAGTTTGCACATGACAAGATTCCAAAGGCTACCGTTTTCTCCGTAGCTGTATTGCTTATAATCTGTTTGGCTTTAGGTATTTTCCCAAATATAGTAACTGATGTATTCATTCCATTTGCAGGAGGATTGATCTGATGGCTTTATATCAAAAATTCCTAGATTCAATTAAAGGACTTAAGTCAAGTTTATCTAAAGACCCTACAACCATGGATAATGTTTCAGGTGCAATAGCTGCCGAATTCCTAATATTCGTTTCATTGATTCTTGCAGCATTATTCCTAAGGCATGTCAGTGTAGTTGCCTCAATTGTTGTAGTGCTTTTAGTTGCAGTTTTATTCTTTACAAACATGCCTCTTGCAGGAAAGATAAAATCCGAGCAATCAGATTCCTTGGAAAAAATGACATTCTATGTAGTCATAGTTCTTGGAATTTTAGTTGCAGTAATTTATTGGGGGTTAAAGTATGTCTGATAAAATTACTAGTATTAGATCACTCATTATGGTATTGGCAGCAATCATTTTTGCATCAACCTTATTCGATGCAATCTATGGATTCAAGAGCTTGATTCAACCTGGAATAAGCTTGGTTTACAATGCCATTGGAACACAGCTTGCTCCAAACATGGTTACTTTAGTCGTATTCGATTGGAGAGCTTTTGATACTTTAGGTGAATCATTGATTCTTGTTACTGCAGTCCTTGTTGTATTGCTTGTATTCGGTAAAGGAAAGATTTTAGACAAGAACATAAATTCTGATATTAATGAAGGAGATGATGAATGATGGCTGAAGGAAAAAAATCTCCAAATTGGAATAAGAATGACAGCAGCCCTATATTGAAGATTATGGCTCTTCCAATAGCTATTGTGATTATCGCTTTAGGTATCATGACCATTTTGGGAGGACACATCACTCCTGGTGGAGGTTTCCAAGGTGGAGCTATGATTGCAGGGGCAATCATCTTCTGTGTTATTGTTTATGGTGTAGACGGCACTCCATTGAAATTGTCCCACAGGTTCATTTCCACTTTAGAATCAATCGGTGCATTGGCTTATGTCTTGATTGGTTTAGCAGGACTTGCATTGACAGGTTCCTACCTTTACAATGTAGGTGGAAACCTTTATGGACAAGTGCCTCAAGCTATTGCAACATTATTCTCATATCCGGATTTAACCCATGCAGGAATCGTTCCTTACTTGAACATTGCAGTTGGACTCAAGGTTCTTGTAGGTTTAAGCGCAGTGGTAATTGCATTTTCACAATTTAAGAAATTAGCGGAGGAAGAGGAATGAGTATCGCTAATATTGTAATCGGACCGGTTATCATTGCAATCATATTCGGATTCATTGTAGGTTCAAGGGTTCACTTGAATCTGGACAATAGCTTTAAGTTTACAGCAAGTGGAATTATAGCCCTTATAATTGGTGCTCTCTTAATGTCTTATGGATTAGGACAATTCCCTGTTTATAATGATGTGCCAATTGCAACCACATTTTTAGGAGCAGTCATTGGCGTATTGATAGGCAGTGCATTATTAGGAGGACGAGCGAAAGGAGATCATTAGATATGGGATTTTTAATGGTCTTACTTATTATTTAGGAGAAGAATCATGTATTTAACAACTAATAAGTGTGATGGACAAGGAGATTGTATAAGAAATTGTCCAAGTGAAGCAATACGCTTTGTTGATAATAAGGCTTTTAGCTGTATGTGTTGTGGTGCTTGTTTCGAAGCTTGTCCAAATCATGCTATATTCAAGAACAAATACGGAGGATATGTGGTAGATAGGGCAAAATGTAATGGTTGTGGTGTTTGTGAATTCACTTGCCCTATAGAAAGCATTCATCTTGATGATGGAATAGTTAAAGGTATCTGTTCACGTTGTGGTGTTTGTGAAGATGTCTGTACTAAAAAGGCAAGAGTGGATACCGATAACCTTGTTCTAGACAAGCAGAAAGTCTTGCTCAATTCATTGAAAATGGTTGCAAACACAGTGGGATTCGGTGCAGGAGTCAAGAAGATAGAGAGCATGAAGCTTCCTGTAAAATCCGACAAGACCGCTGACAGGATTTGCATCAGCACCGATAGCGAGAAATGTGTGAAATGTGGAAGATGTGCTTACTACTGTCCTACCAGATCAATTGAAGTGATTATACAGGATGAAGGATACTGTGTAGGCTGTAAGGTATGTGAAGATGTCTGTCCTACAGGTGCATTGAAAGATGGTGAGTATGATAAGAGCATTTGTACCTTGTGCTTGGCTTGTGTTGAAAACTGTATCAATGATGCATTATGTGTTGATGACTTTAAGATAAAAAGAAGCATTAAGGATGACACCTTGTATTCAAATGCTGAAGGAAGCATTGTAAGTTGCCTTAATTGCGGATTATGTAAAGAGACATTTGATAGCCCAGCACTCATCAGGGATGAGAATGCATTGAGATATGACCCTTCACTTGATGAGGATACTGAAGAGAATAAGGCTAAACGTCTTGAAGCGATTTACAACTGTCCTGTTTCATCATTAACAGAAAGCGAAGACAATAAGCTCTTTGGATACTGTGTATCCTGTGGAAAATGTGTTAATGAATGTAAGGAAGAGGCAAGAAGCTTCCAAGTAATCTCTTGGGATGGGGAAGTCAGTGATGACTGCATTTCATGCGGTATATGTGCTGAACTTTGTCCAGAGGATGCAATAACCCTTCAAAGAGGGGCAATCAATGTTGACTTGGATAAATGTATCATGTGTGAAACCTGTGCAATTCACTGTCCTAAGGATGCAATTCCAAAAACAACAAGTGTCAAGTATGAAATCTCTGGAGGATTCAATTACATTGATGATAACTTGTGTGTAAAATGCGGATTATGCAAGGACATTTGTCCAGAGGAAGCGATTTATACAGTTGAAATTCCAAGTGATGAAGTCAATCTCGGAACAAAGAACAAGAATCTTAAATTCGTTGTCGATGACGATAAATGTATTTACTGTGGAGCATGTATGAATATCTGCCCATCTAAGTCATTTATTTTCGAAAGAGAGTTTGAAAGGGTGAATTAGGAGTTTGATATTTATGAAAGATGTATTGAAGATTATGCTTAATGGAGCTTACACTAATTTCAAAAGAATTCTCTTTGCTGCAGACAGAGTGACTGACATGGAACTCCGTAATGCCATCTTGACAGGAACAGTTGAGCCTGATAAGAAGGTGGATGAGGAAGCATGTATCGGTTGTGGAGGTTGTGCAAATGTCTGTCCAACCGGTGCAGTTACTATGAAACCTCTGCAAAACCCTGTAAAGCTTAAGGAAGGATGGGTGAAAACCGAAGTTCCGGAACTTGATCCTTTAAAATGTGTAGTTTGCTATTGGTGTCACGATTTCTGTCCAATCTATTCATTCTTTGAAGAGGCAGGAACAATTCACCCGGGTAATGTTGGTGAAATCAATGTTGACACAAGCGAACTCTTAGAGGAACCTATCAAGATATCCCATGACAAGATTGCATTCATTGCACAATACTTGTCCGACAGGTCATTACTCTCTGAAAATATTGTTCAAGAGGATGAGAAAATTGAAAATGTTGGTGTAGCTCTTGATAAGGTATCCAAGATAAAGGACATTCAAGATAACATTAATGAAAAGTATGAGAAAGATGTTCAACGAAGCGCTGAATTGAATGAAGAGGTTTCAGATGCTAAAATTGATGAAGTTTCTGAAGATGAGGGAGGTGAATAGATGAGTCTTAAAACACTTTCAAGGTCAAAAGCAATCCATATTATGCTTGTTTATACTGGTGGATGCAATGGCTGTGATATTGAAATTGTAAATGCAGTTTTATCTCCTAAATTTGATATAGAGCAATATGGTGTCTTTTTAACATGGAACCCTCGTGAAGCGGACATTCTTGTTGTAACCGGACCTGTCACTCATGACAATAGAAAGCCATTGGAGGATATCTATAATGCCATTCCAAATCCAAAGCTTGTTGTTGCAGCAGGCGCTTGTGCAGTGATGGGTGGTGTCTATAAGAATTGTTATGGAGACATTCCTTCAGAGGAAATCGAAGGGCCTGTTGAAAATGTGATTCCTGTTGATGCTAAGATTCCAGGATGTGCTGTAAGGCCTCAAGATGTATTGGCAGGAGTAGTTGCATCTTTGCCGCATTTATTGAATGCGGACTAATAGGTGGATTTAAGAGATGATTTTTATTTATTCATTAAAGGGATGATGAAATGGAAGAAAAGAAAGCTAAAAAGCAGGAAATCATAGAAACTGAGATTCAAATGGGTACAGTTCACCCTGCTGCTTTAGAACCTTATAGGGTTAGATTTTTCGTAGAAGATGAGATCATTAAGGATGCGGAAATCACAATTGGTGTAAACCACAGAGGTATTGAGCGTATTATGGAAGGTCTTCCAGTTGAAAAGGCAAATATGCTTACAGAAAAGATTTGTGGTATCTGTTCAAACTCACATACATGGAACTCTGTAAGAACTGCTGAGAAAGGTCTTGGCGTTGAAGTGCCTGACAGAGCGGTTTATATTCGTGTAATCGTTGGAGAGCTTGAAAGATTGCACAGTCACTTATTGTACTTAGGTCACGGTTGCGAAACCTTGGCTCATGAAACATTCTCCATGAGAGTTTTCTTCATTAGGGAAACCATTATGGAACTTTTGGGAATGATTGGAGGAAACCGTGTCCAATACGGCTGTTCCATCATCGGTGGTGTAAGGCCAAGATGTGAATTGGATGACAATAGAATCCGCAGAATATTGGATGGAATGGACTTGGTGGAAAAGAATGTTGCAGACTTTGCAGACAGATTTGTTCATGATTCAATTGTATTGTCAAGGATTACCGGCACAGGTTACATTCCACAGGAACAGGCAATTAAATTAGCTTGCAGTGGCCCTACCTTACGTGCTACTGGTGTGAAAAGGGACTTGAGAACAGACATGTATGAGTATGATAACTTTGATTATGATATTATCACTCAAGATACCTGTGATGTGAAAGCTCAGCTTCTTATGAGAGTCTTTGAAATATTTGAAGCAATCAAGATAATTCGTCAAGCTATCAGAGACTTGCCTGAAGGAAAGATAACTGACAGGTCTTGGGAAATGGTTGACACCGGCTTGATTGAAAGCTATATTGAAGTTCCAAGGGGAACATTGTATCACTCCTATGCAATTGAGGATGGAAGAGTGCGTCATTCTATAATTAGGACCCCTTCCATGAGTAATATTGGAGCTATGCAATACGCTTGCATTGACAATCACATCACTGATGGTCAGTTATGTATTGTACAGTGTGATCCATGCTTTACCTGTTCCGATAGGGCAATAGAGGTTTATGATACAAACAATAACAAGTTGGATAAATCAATTTTGAAATCCAATATTCATTAGAAATTTAAGTAGAATTGGGTCAATAAAATGATATCCAATATTCATTAAAAATTAAATTATTCAAATTTACGTTTAACGGTTAATTAAAAATTATTATGAGGAAAGAGAAATGGCTTATGAAATATCACTTATTTCAATTTTAGAGGTTATCCTAACACTTATCATAGCATTATTCATAGGTGTTTTGATTCCTGGAATTGAAAGGAAATATGTTCAAGCAAGGATTCAGCAAAGAATCGGGCCTCCAGTTACAAGTCCTGGGCTATGGGCATCAATAAAGTTCCTGTTCAAGGAGAACATAAAACCTAACTCTCCAGCACCAGGATTATATAAGGCAATGCCTATCTTATGTTTCATTGCAGTACTCGCAGTATTCTTGGCATTGATGCCAGAGAATTATCAGTTCATGGCTTTCGCTAGCTTAATAGCTATTGTTGGATTCTTAAAAGTTGAAGAAATCGCTTATGTTTTAATGGGTTCCTTATCCAAATCAGTAATGAGCATTAACTTAAGGTTCCCAGACCATGCAAAAGGTGCTGAAAGACAAGGATTGCTTGTATCATCCATTGAAGACATCAGTTCAAACAGATCACTTAGGATGATCATCTTCGGTTCATTCCCATTGTATTTGGCTTTATTCATACCTGCAGCATTATCCAAAAGCATTTACTTGGCTGATATTGTAGCTTATCAGCAAGCTAACGGACCGTTCCTATTCACTTTAGCAGGTATTATCGGAACTGTTGTGTTCTTTATTGGATACATGATTCTATTGAATGAATATCCATTCTCCTACATCAAGGCTAAATCAGATGTAATTGAAGGGCCATATATGGAACTTGCTTCCAAATACAGAACTTTTGTTTACTTAACCAGAGGATTCCTGATATTCACTTTAGGTTTAATGTATTGTGTATTGTTCTTAGGTGTTGCACCGGAACTCTTCTCACTTAAATTCATTGTATGCATTATCGTATCATTGTTGCTTCCTGTCATTATGGCAATTGTCAGTGCATTCTCCCCAATATTCACCAATAGGCAATTATATCCTACAATATTGGTGACTTCTGCACTTGGAGTATTGGCTATGGTCATTGCATTATTCTAAATTTTAACGTGGTGATTTTATATGAAATTCGTAATCAGACCTTATCATATCATGAGTCTTGGAGGATACATTGTGGAATATGATTTCCCTTACAGGGATTTGATTATTGTAAATGAAACTCCAGACGATATTAAGTTTGAGATTCCAGTGTTTGACGGATCTTACATTGAAGAGTATGAAAAGTTAGGTCTTAAGGTTATTCCTGTCAGCGAACATGACAGCTATTTAAACTTATATAAGAAAGCGCATGCGGAATTAGATGCGTTAAAGGCTAAATTGGATTAATTGGAGATAACTTCATATTTTCCTCATAAATAAAATTTTAAAAAATTTTATCTTCAATTATCCTTTTTAGCGTTTTTTTATTTTTATTTTGAGTTTAAGATAATCTTTAAATAATTGAATATTTTAAGTATTATTAGGTAATATTATGAATAGTATTTCTTTAACAATTACAACTAAAGAAGAGAAAGGAGTTCTTGATGAGATAACAGACATTCTTTCAAGTCATGGAATCAATATTTCCTATGTTCATCTATACGTAAATGATGATGTTGGGACATTGAATCTTGAGCTTGATCATGTTGAGAAACTCGATGAATTAATCGAAGACTTAGAGTCTAAGGACTTTATTTTAGACATTGAAATTCATGGTTCCTTAAATGACATTTTCGGTAAAAGGGTTCTTATTTTCGGTGGCGGAGCTCAAGTATCTCAAGTTGCAGTTGGAGCTATTACAGAAGCAGATAGGCATAATATACGTGGAGAGCGTATAAGTGTGGATACTATTCCTTTAGTTGGCGAAGAGAATATTGCAGAAGCAGTAGATGCAGTAAACAGATTGCCTCGTGTTGGTGTGCTTGTTCTTGCAGGATCCCTGATGGGTGGAAAGATCACTGAAACTGTAAGAAAGTTAAAGGAAAAGCATGAGGACTTGATTGTCATCACTTTGAACATGCCTGGAAGTGTAACAGATGAAGCCGATTTGATTGTTACAGACCCAATTCAAGCTGGTGTAATGGCAGTTATGGCAGTTGCAAGCACTGCAGTATTTGATGTAAAAAGATTAGCAAACAATAATAAGTTCTAATTATTTTCATTATTCTTTTTTAACATAAGATTTATTAGTCTATTTGACTAATATTATTCTATACTTTTATTTTTGATATTTTATCAAAAATTCTTATTTTTTATTATATTTTATTTTATGGATGTGTTTTGAATTACTAGAAAAGAAAAGTTTGTGCATGGTTTAAGGTTAGGTATTCCAATCACATTTGGATACATTCCAATGGGAATCGGATATGCCGCTTTAGCTATTAAGGCAGGGCTGACTCCATTTGAGACAGTTTCAATGTCTGTACTTATTTATGCAGGTGCCGGACAGATCATGATAGCTACCATGTTGGCTCAAGGAGCCACTCTTTTCAATATTGTATTAACTTCATTTGTGCTTAATTTCAGATATTTTGTAATGAACACATGCATTTACAACAAGGTTGATGACGCTTCCCTTGCCGTTAGAATACCTTCGTCTCACCTTGCTGTTGATGAAGCCTTTGCAATGTTCATGCTAATGGAAGAGTCTTCCATATGGACTTATATAGGTCTTGCAGGAATTGCATGGCTGTCTTGGATCTTTGGAGCAATCATTGGTGTTATAGTCTTGAATGTGCTTCCTATAATTGTTGCAAACAGTTTCAATATTTCCTTATATGCTTTATTTGTAGCACTATTAGTTCCTGCAGTTAAGGAAAGTAAGGAATTGGCTATTTTAGTTGTAATAACTGCTATTTTAAATGTTGTATTGCAGTTCTTCATTGGAAATTGGTCATTAATTATAGCTATTCTTTTAGGTGCTCTCATTGGAATGTATATAGTTGATGATGATACTGTTTTAGGGGATGCCTATAAGACAGCTGATGAGACTTGCAGTAATAAGGAGGTGCAACAATGAATATTACTTTACTCATTATTCTTTGTGCACTTGTTACCTTCATTCCAAGGGTAATTCCAGCAATCTTTATGGAAAGATTGAATTTCTCTCCAAAATTCGAGAAATTCTTGAATCTGATTCCATACACTGCACTTGCTGCACTTATTTGTCCTGGTGTGTTGACTGTAGACCCTGATTTATGGTACATAGGCCTAATTGGAGCGGTAATTGCAGGAGTTTTAGCTTGGAAAAAGGTGCCTCTTGGGGCTATTGTCATTATTACTGTGATTGTTTTGATTGCAGTTTACTTAATGGTGCCGTTTTTCCCAGTTTTAATTTAATTCTTTTATTTTTCTTTTTTTAGCTATTATCACACAGCTCCTTATATTCACAATTTTCACACTTTTTCAATCCAGTTTTAACTGTAGGTATTTCACCATTTTCAACTATCTTGTTCACACTGGTCAAGACTTTAAAAAAGCTTTTTCTTGCATCTGTATCTATTATTACAGCTCTTCTATCAGCTATTTTCAAGTAATCAATGTATGCCACTGTAACATATGTGTTGAATTCCTGTTCTATTAGAAGTGCATTAGCTATTGCTTCCATGAAATCACCATCCCAAACTCCATTTATTGGAGGATTTGATGATTTCAGTGATATTGGGAAGTAATTTCCCTTTTCTACTTCAATCTTATCGATAACTCCGATTAGATCTAAACCGATATCTCTTATTAGATAGTTATACATGCTGGTTGGGAAAAACAGGTTTTGAATTTCACCACCATCCTTATCAAGAACTTTCATGGATTGGGATACTTTTAGAGAAAGTATTTTGATATTTAGGTTTATTTCATTGATTAGTTCTTTTTTTAGTTCTTTTAGGCTATCGTTTTCTTTTTCTTTCTTTTCTTCATCAATGAATTCTATCTCTTCATCCTTTTTCAAGTTGCTTTCATCTATATCTTCTTTATCATTTATCTCTTCGATAATTTCAAATGTAGTTTTAACCTGATTGCTTATTCCAATTGAAAGTCTCTTTTCTATTTCATTCTCATCCATGCCCTTCTTAATGTGTCTTAAGTTTTTATGAAGAATGTCTTGTATGTCTATTCTAAGATCCTTTAATGTTTTTGATATAAAGTAATCCTCTTCCACATCTTCATCAATATTGCTTTGGAAATACAATTTCAAAGGACAAAACATATAACTTTTGATTGTAGATACACTTATCATATTTTTAACTCCATATTATTTCTGTGGATTAGTCTTTGTTTTTTATATAATAAATAATATGCAGTTATTTTTGATTATAATTTGTTAAAAATAATTTATTTTATTAAATAATTGTAATTATTCATTTTTATTAGAATTTAAGAGTTTTAAATCAATTTTTATCTTAGGTTGAAAAATTGATTTTAGGTAGTGATTTTTCATACATTTTAATTATAAAAACGGTTAATTAAAATGATGTTTGTTATGTATAATTAGTTAATTTTAATTCGTTTTTTAAAAATAGTTTAATTTATATTAAAATTATAAAAATTGTTTTGAATGTAGATAGATAAATTTAATTAAAAATAGTAAAAAATAAAAAAATAAATAAGAAATCCAGTTAAACTGGACTTTCTCTTAACTTAATATATTCATTTAAAGATTCTCTAGTAGTTCCAACAAGAATTCTATACTTTTCAAACTCTCCATTTTTAAGTACCTTTTCTATTTTTCCTCTTGCAACTACTTCTTCTCCATCAACAACTTCTCCAGCATATGTGTGGGTAAGTGATGCTAATTCTGAAATTTCAATATCCGGTCCTTCAAGGATTTCAACATCTTCTATAGTGTATACTGCAGGGTTGTCAAAAGCTCCTAATGCACTTTTTATTGTGCAGTTAACTTTTGCGAATCCTTCTGGTTCGTATACTGTATCTCCCCAGGTTCCTTCAATCTCATCATAGTTTCTGGTAGCTAGGATGTCGAATAAGGTTTCTCTGATGAGTCCTCTATTGCTTTTACGTTCTTCATACCAAGCAAACTCTTCTTTGGTTAGAGAGTCGTCCTTAATTCTCTTATCATATACGAAGTCCCAGAAATCATCATTGATTCTGTTTAATGTGATTGACTTGTCTAATTTGTCTATGAAAACAGCTTTGTCCTTGTTATCCTTGTATGCCTTAATTGCGTTTCTATGGTTTTCAAGGCCGTAGACTACAAAGTCAAGGTCTGATGTTCCTGCCTTTTGAAGCCCTGGCAAGATTGATCCTGAGATTCCAAGGTCATCATAGCTGATTCCTGCTACATAATGGAAAAAGTCTGATAAGTCAAATAATTTGCTTAAGAGTTCCTCTTTATAGTCAAGTTCTTCACCATTTGCCACTTTAGTGTTGATTTCGTCATAGTAGGTTGCTCTAAGACCTTTCAATCTTTCTTCTGGCTTGATGATTCTTTCAACCTTATCTATAGGAACTCCCATCATTTCAACGTTTGTAACGTCACAGAAGTATAAGTAATCTGGGTGATTTTCCCTGAGGTATGCATAAGCTTCTTCAGATCCTACTTTGGAATATCTGATTCCATCCTTTTCCCTATCTCCATTCTCATCAGGAATGTATCTTAAAAAGCAGATAATCCTATCTTCAGGGTGAATGTAATTGGTTGAAGCAAATAATAATCCATCTGTACTTATGATAAAATCTCTTGTTCTTACGGTTTTTTTAGTTTTGTCCATTTTAATCCCTAAAATTTTATGATTTGATAAATTTAAATAATTTTTATAATATTTATTATGTATTCTTATTATTAATATAAGTATGATAATTTGTTTAATTTTTTTAATTTTTAAGTAAAATTTTCTATACTTTTTAGGTATATAAAAATTAAATCGATAATAATATTAACTATCAAAACCTAACTAATATTGTAGTTAGTTCTATGTCGTTTTTTCAAATTTTGTATTTGAATTTCTAGAAAGCTTTTAGCAATAAAAAGCTTGTATGAAGGAAATAATGGCATACGAGAACTTCCAACAAATCCATAATTTCAAAAATAGATTATGAATCGTTTATTATTGTAACGGCTTAATTATAGACTTTATTTCTATATTGTTAAATTGGATGTGAATCTAAAAGTTTTTTAGACTCTTATGAATCTAATAATCAATTGGGTTTGTCATCTGGTTAATAATATTTCCCAGAGTTCTATAACTTGATTGTTATGATATGATTTGTAATTTAGACCTGGAAGAATTATTAAATCCGGAGGTGTCGTAATGAAAGACAAAAACACTAAAAACTTGAGAAAATCTATGAATCGTGGTTCTGTAGAACATGAAACAAAAGTAGCTGATAATGAGGGCGAAATCATGACTCTCGCTAAAAAAGATGTCATTAGCATCCCTCCAACCAAGACCATTAAGGAAGCTGCTGAAATGATGATAGAACATGGATTCAGAAGATTACCAGTAACCCATCCTGGCTCAAATAAACTTTTGGGTATTGTAACTGCTATGGATATTCTTGACTTCCTTGGTGGAGGAAGCAAATTTGATATAATAGAAAAGAAACATGATGACAACTTCTTGGCAGCAATCAATGATCATGTAAAAGAGATTATGACAAGAGATGTTATTTCTATCAGTCCTAAATATTCTATTAGAGAAAGTGTGGATGTAATGACCAAAAACGGCATTGGATCCTTACCTATTGTAGATAAAGAAGAAAAGTTAGTGGGAATAGTCACTGAAAGAGATTTCGCATTAGCGCTTGCAGGTTCATTGACCAATGAGACTGTAGGTGACATCATGATTAAGGATGTTATCACTACCACTCCTGGAACTCCTATTGAAAGCTGTTCCAAAATTATGGTAAGAAACAACTTAAGAAGAATTCCTGTTGTTGAAGAAGAGAAATTAATAGGAATTGTTACTTCAACCGATATCTTAAGATTCTTCGGTGATAAAGAAATGTTTGCTTCTATGACCTCTAATAGTGGTTTAGATGTTTTAAAAAGAAAAATTTCTGAAATCATTAAACCAAACATATTAGTAACTGAATCTAGTGTTAGATTAGGAGACTTATGTGAATTATTAGCTGAAAAGAACATCGGTGGTGTTCCGGTAGTTGATGATGATCAACTTGTAGGAATTGTCACTGAAAGAGATATTTTAAATACAGTTCTTAAAGAATAATTAGATTTATTTCTAATTGGATTATTATTAATTCCTTTAAAATAATCCATTTTCTTTAAGTATTTTTGTGATTGCTCTTCTTTATGAAGACCAATCAGGTAGCTATTGTTGAACTTTTAAGAGATAGCTATTGGTAGGTTAGTTTATATCTTTGATTAGATACGCTATTGATTTATTGCAATCCAAATTGAATCAATTCATTTGGATTCTTTCTAATAGCTATTTCATTGGATTTTATCGTTGGTGTTATTATGAAAATCAAAAATATAATGTCTGAAAATGTGGTATCTATTGATAAGAATTTAAACATATGTGATTGTCTAAGAATGATGTATAAGGATAACTTATCTAGAATACCAGTCACTAGTACCAATGAAAATAAAAAAGTTTTAGTCGGAATTATCTCAGAAAAAGATATAGCTAATAAGTTAGGCTCCGCTAAATATGGTAATATGGCTCCTTCACATTTCCACGTATCCACTGTAATGGTCAAAGACTTGATTACAGTAGATGAGGATGATGATGTGACTGAAGTGGCAAAAATCTTGATTGACAAGAATATCGGTGCCATTCCAGTTCTATCTGATGGTGAAATGGTTGGAATCGTAACTAAATCTGATTTCATATATTTATGCAAAGCAAAAGCATATGAAAAGATTTCAGTTAAAGATATTATGACAACAGATATTATTTCAATATCTGCAGATGATCGTTTAGTTCATGCAAGAAAAGTCATAATGGACTCAAAGATTGGACGTCTATTATTGACTGAAGATAATGAGCTTGCAGGAATTATTACTTCAAAAGACATTGCAAAAGCATTTGTTTCATTCAGGAAACACACTCCTGACAAGTATCAATCTTCTCAGATTAAGGAGTTGATTGCAGGAGATTACATGTCTACAAATGTGGAAACAATCTCACAGTATGCATCAATTCCACAGCTTGCTGATGCAATGTTGGAAACTGGTTATAATGGTTACCCTGTAGTTGATGATGAAGATCAAATTATAGGAATAGTAACTCAATCAGATTTGCTAAAATTGATTTATGAAATGGAAACTCAATAAGTGAGTTATTTTATAAATTATTTTAGTTTTAAGCATAAGATTTTCTTATGCTTTATTTTTCTTTTTTTCTATTTTTTTCACTTTTAATCATTATTATCGAACTTTAACACTATTTTTTCTAATTTACTTGATTTATTTAAGTTATTTTTACCGTATTGCTTTTATACTATGATTAATATATAAGAAATAGTAAATAATAAAGAATTATTTTTAACTGGAGTTTTATTATGATAAAGGATAAAGTTGCATTTTTAGGACCTCAAGGAACATTCTCTCACGAAGCTGCTTCATTGGTCAGTGACAATTTGATTTCATACTGTTCAATACAGCAAGTGATGGGTGCAGTTGAAAGTGGAGAATGCGTATGCGGTATTGTACCGATTGAAAATTCAATAGAAGGTCCAGTTAGCTTGACTTTAGATTCATTGATTCATAATTTTGACTTGAAGATTAAAAACGAGATTGTCATTCCAATCAATCATAACCTATTGGCTGCTAAGGAAATGACTGTAGATGAAGTGGAAAATGTTTATTCACATTCACAGGCTTTAGGCCAATGCCAGCCTTATTTGGAAAGGCATGGTATCACTGCACATTACACCTTAAGCACTGCAGCAGCGGCTAAAAGGGTTGCAGAAACAGGTGAAGATGCAGCTATTGGTACATTGAAGGCAGCGGAATTGTATGGATTGAAGGTTATTGATACAAACATTCAAGAGAATTTCAACAATGAAACCCGTTTTGTCGTTTTGGACAATGATGATTCCCCAATAACAGGAAATGACAAGACTTCAATTTCATTTTCCCTATTTGAGGATAAGCCAGGGGGACTTTACGAGCTTTTAGGTCTCTTTGCAGATAATGATGTTAACTTGACTAAAATTGAATCCAGACCTTCTAAAGAGGGATTAGGTCATTACATCTTTTTCATAGATCTTGAAGGACATAGATTGGATGATGACATTGCTCATATTCTTAAACATTTAGAGGATAACACTTCATTCTTTAAGATTTTAGGATCTTATCCTGTATTCAGTGAAGATTTATTCAAATAATATCTCATTTCATATCTATTTTTTTTTAAAATTCAATAATCTAATCTATTTTCATTCATGAATTTCTTAAAATTTTATCTATTTTTTAACTTTTCATTTAGTATAATTTATTAAATATAAAATTCATATATTAATAATATATAAATATATAAAATAATGAAAGTTTAATAATTTTAATAGATATATTATTCAATCAATATTAGGAGGAGAAGTATGAATCCAGATAGGAAAAAGCTTATGCAGATTTTACATAATCTTGAAAGGGATTATGAAGCTGGTTTGATTTCTGAAGAGAAATATCTTTATTTGTCCCAGCAATATAGGCATAAGATTGAAACTATTGAAGTTAGTGATAGAATTCGTGCGATGCAAGGAAAAGAAGAAACTCCTTCCTCAATTAAGTCAAGATATGATGATTCTCAAAAGTACAGGGAAGAAAAGGAAAAGTTAGTACGTAAGTATATTCATAACCCTGAAACTTATACAGTATCAAAAAAAGTAGAGGAGTCTTCAAGTACAAGTCCATGGTATATTGCATTGGCAGTTGTATTTTTGCTTGTAGCATTTGGTGCAGGAATAACTTTTGGAATGTCTAACATCGGCTTAGGTGGTGATGTTGGAGACATGATATCTGCAGGCGCAACTATTAATGACACTGCTTTTCCTGAAGTTAAGGTAAACAAGTCTCTCAGTTACAATTATACAAAATCTTACTCAAATACCACCTCATATGGTTCTTCAGATGATTCAAGTTCATCTTCAAGCAGTTCCTCTTCAATCAGCGACTCTGGTTCTTCCAGTTCATCAAGTTCTGGTAGTGGTTCTAGTGGAGATTATTCTGGAGGAAGTTCATCCAGTGGTGGTTCTTCTGGTGGAAGCTCTGATAGTGGTTCTGGAGGTGGCTCTTCCAGTGGTGGTTCTTCTGGTGGTTCCTCTAGTGGAGGTTCTTCCGGCGGAGGATCTTCTGGAGGCAGTTCTGGAGGAACTGAAGAGTAAGTTTATAGATGGTGCTATTATTATTTTTTTGGAGATATGATATGAAAAAAATTATTGGTATCGGATTAATATTAATTTTATTGATTGTAGGTGTTTCATTTTTCATAAATAATCCTATAAACACTGGTAATGGAGAGGAACTCTCACAGCAATCAGTGGATTATTCTGAAAATGGAATATCATTATCAATGCCTGGGAATTGGGTTTCTGCAAAGTCCAACTCTAATGATACAGTTTTAGCAATTGCAGACCCTGATGCTAAGGATTCCGCAGGATTTAATAGTGTTAATGTGAATATTGAAAAGAAATCAAATGCCAGATCATTACAATCTGAATTCACTTCCAATTATAATACATTGGCTCGTAATTCTGATTTTAACATCCTATTTATGGGAAATGTTTCCTTTAATGGTCAAGCTGCTATGGAAGCGGATTACACCTCTGTAGCAAACAACCAAACAAAACAGCATAAGGCCATTTGGATTCCAAAAGGGTCAGACATCTATGTTATCTTGTGTTCTGCACCGGAATCTGAATTCGAAAATATGGTAGGAACTTTTGATTTCATTATCAACAGCGTAAAATTATAATAGTGATTTTTATAAATAAATTCACTATTTTTATTTTTTTAAATTATTTATTATACAAGACTTTTAGAATTTTATTGTTACAATTTAGATTATTTATTATATTTAGATTATTTATTGCAAGATTTTAATTTTTGAAGTGATTTTATGGAAATTGTTTTATGCGTTACTGGCAGTATTGCAGCAACCGAAACCATTAAGTTAGCAAGGGAATTTAGAAGGCAAGGTCATTCTGTCAAGGCATTCATGACTAAAGAGGCTACTAAGATTATCCATCCGAATGCTTTAGAGTTTGCCACTGGTCAGGAAGTCGTTTTGGAATTGACTGGAAAGATAGAGCATGTGAAATACTCTCAACAAGATTTGATTTTAGTTGCTCCAGCTACTGCAAATACCATTTCCAAATTTGCATATAAGATTTCTGACAATCCTGTAAATACCCTTTTGATTACTGCTCAAGGGCATGATACCCCTATTGTCTTTGTCCCTTCAATGCACGATTCAATGTATGATGCAGTAAGCGAAAATGTGGAAAAGCTAAAAGAAGAAGGCATTAAGTTTGTCAATCCACGCATTGATGAAGGAAAAGCCAAATTCCCAGCTATTGAAGACATTGTCCTTGAATCCGTAAGAGCTGTCAATTTGGATAGGGTAAGCAAGGGCATTGCAGGTGGTGTAGTGTCTAATATTGCAGGAAAAAACATATTGATCAGTTTAGGCGGAACATTTGAGGAAATTGATCCTATAAGGGGAATTTCCAACAGGTCCTCTGGAAGAATGGGTTTGGAATTGGCTAAGGAAGCATTCGTTAGGGGATCTAATTTGACTATTTTAGCTGCAAATCATGAAGTTTCAATTCCAAAAGCATTCAATGTGATTGATGCGGAATCAACTACTTTGATGAATGAGAAGATAGATGAATTGATTCCTGATTTTGATGTTTTCATAGCTACTGCAGCCGTTTCAGACTTCACTCCAATCAATAAGGAAGATTCTAAAATATCTTCATCCTATAACTTGTCATTGGAATTTGAGCCTGTTGCAAAAATCATCCAAAGAATCAAGAAGATCAATGAAGATATCTTTTTAGTTGGATTCAAGGCAGAATACAACATTTCAGAAGAGAAAATGATTGAGTGTGCTAAGACTCAAATGCAAGAGGCAGGAACTGATTTGGTTGTAGCAAATGATGTTGCAAATGCAGGATGCGGATTTGGGTCTGAAACAAATGAGGTAATTCTTGTAAGTGATGAAATCAAGAAGGTTTCATTGAATTCCAAAAAAGAGATTTCCAAATCCATATTTGATGAGATTTCTAAAAAATTGAATTGATTTCAGACTTTAAAAGTTTGATTCAATTTTTCTTTTTTTCATTGCTATTTTTATTTTAATTTTTTATTTTTCAATTCTATTTTTTTTAGATGATCATATTCTCATTATTTTTTAGTTCGTTATATAATTTTTTTCTTATATTTTTCCTTATTTTCCTATAAAAATTTTAAATATTTTCTTTTAGTTTTATTAATACTTATATTTTCCCTATATTTAGATAATAATTAAAAAAAGTATTACTTTTTTACAAAAATTAGTAGTTCTTTCTTATTTTTGAAAATAAAGAAAAATTAGAAATATTTTTTAAAATTTTGATAAAAATTTGTTAAAAAAGAGTTAAAAATAGTCTATTTTGCAAAAAAAGTTCAATCCTCTAAGCTATTTAATTATGGAGTGTTTTTTATGAGTGAATTAACCTAGAGGATATTTTTATGAACTCTTTTTTTATTGCATTAGCAAATATATATTTGTAATATTCTTATATAAAAAGCTTTCAGTAGTAATACTTTTTTGAGATTGTTCGTATTTATACTAAATCCCTATTTCTTCTTAAAATTACTAATAATTATGTTAATTTATTCTTAGATTAATTTTTAAAATTGAATTAGTTTTATTTCTGATTTTCAGTAAATTTTAATCTATTTTTTTTAAAAATTCTAATGTATATTACTCTTTTGAAATCAAATTTTTTGATAAAAGTAATACTTATAAAATAAGGGTTTTTTGAGCTTTAAATTGATATTAGTAATTTATAATTACTTGAATTGTCCTTATTAAAAATATGTGTTTTATTTTTTCGATAATTATCTATATTTCTTTAAGAAATAGATTATATAAAAAGCTAAATTTTTGGTTTATAATTTTAATAATAAAATGGTGGTTTTGGATTAAAATAAGAGTTCTGTATGGTTTTTAAATAATGATTTTTTTCAAAAATGATTATATGTTCTTTTAAAAAGATTTCTCCACAAGAAAAGCTATATGGTCCTTTTCATAAGGTTCTAATTTAATCTTTTCCAAAATGGAATAACCATTCTCTTTTATTTTTTTAGCTTCATCCTTGAATATTTTTTTAGGCTTTTGAATAACATCAATGCTTCTTGCTTTTATGGTGATGAGCCCTTGTCCATCTTCCTTTAGGAATAAATCCATGTTATCCATGAAGAGTTCGCTCTGTTTTTCCTGTGCAACATCACAGTAAACCAAGTCCACCTTCTCAACTTTGTTCAGGTAATATTTAGGTTTGGTTGCATCTGCAAGGAGAGGCATTATATTGTTTCTCTTTTGGGATAATCTGACCAGCTTTTTCATGCTGACTGGTGAAAATTCCACAGCATAGATCAAGCCGTCATCGCAAATGTCGGAAATGTGTGAAACAGTTGTTCCTGTTGAAGCGCCTAAGTATAACACTTTAGAATCATTATTCAATTCAAGTCCTTCCAATCCATTCAATAATGCTGCGGCTAATTTGGATCTTCTTGGATTCCAGATTCTGTACTCTTCAGCTCCATCTTGGATAAGCCTTTCATCATATACTCTGATTCCTTGACTTAAGTTTCTGGTAGCTATTTCACCATCTTTGTAAAATATGTTCATTTTTTCACATCTTTAGTATAATTAAATCTCATTAGAAAATAACAGGTTCTGTCACAATTGTAACTATTTTCTTCTTTTCTTTTTATTCTTCTTGTTTTTCTTGCTTCCTTTGTATTTCTTGCTTTTTCCTTTCCCTTTGTCCCTTTCAGCTTTTCTTTCCTTTGCCCTTTTTTGGCTTGTCTTTTTAGGGAATGGATTTTCCTTTTCGATTTGCTCAACTTTCTTAAGGTAATCCTCTGCAATGCTTGGATCATACTCTCCAGAGAATACATCCTTTCTTACAGCAAGTGTAATCTTCAATGCCAAGTTTCTAGCTATTTTTCCTCTGTTCCACCATTTAGCTCCACGAACACTTGGATGTTGGAAAATCAAACCATGCTTTGGAGGGCGTTCTCCAGTTTTTAAATGTCTGAATATTGCCTTTTCAGCACCCATTATCTGAATAACACTTGCAGGATAGGTTGCTAATCTTTTTATGCTTCCAATGTGTGCAATTAATTTGGCACCTAATGTGGATCCTAATAGGTCTCTTAAGTTAGGAGCAATGGCTTCCATTTTAGAATCGATATAAGTTTCAAGTTCCTTCCTTGACTTTTGAAGTGAATAGATTGATTCTGCAAAGCTTTTCAACATCAACAAGTCATCCCCTTCAATGTCAGCACCAGTACTTTCTTCAATCTCTTCACTGAAATGCTCCATGAAGTTTTCCAAAATGTCCTCCCTATTTTCACTTTCAGCTATTAGCTTTATGTAAGTTTCATTATTGCTTATTGTATCCATTTCAGGGAAATAGATTGTGTACCAGTCACGAATACGCTCAACTAGTTTGCTGATTGATTCATCAATGTCATCTACAGAGTTGATTGCTTGAATCAATAGCTTGTCAGCTTCCTGTGAAGACTTTTTGATTTTATGGATTGCTAGCTTTTCATAGATTTGAGTGATTTCATCTTGACCTTTTGAAAATCCTATTTCTTCAAAGACCTTATCAATATTGCTTCTTAAGTATTCTCCACCTTTATTTGGAGTTTTCACTACAATATTTTCATAATTTTCAAGTTCCTTGTATTGGGATTTCCTTTTTGTGGTTTCTATAATTATCTTATCGTCAATTGAATCAAGTTTTATTCCATTAATAAGTTCAATCTCTTCATCTAAAATCTCATTTTCCTCTATCTTGATGAGATTTGAAACCACTTCATCTTCTGTAAAAAGCTTATAATCAACTATTTGAAGATCTTCATCAAATGCAATAAATCCTGCAATACATTGTGTTATATAAAATTCCATAATCTTATTTTAATTTTTTTATCTAATATATTTTACATTATTTTAGATAATTTTTTTAGTATCTGAACTAATTTTTAGTAAATTTTCGTTAATTTTCCCCACGAAAACTAAATAATTATATATCATATAGTTTCCATATATTAAAATAGTATAAAATTATATTATATTATTAAAATATTATAAAGAGAAATTACTTAAACTTATCATTCATGTTTTTATTGGAGGTAATTCATGTTAAAAACTAAATTATGTGGTGTCAGGTTAAAGAATCCATTGATGCTTGCTGCAGGTGTATTGGGAAGCCATGCATCTTCCCTTAATTGGATTTTAAAATCTGGTGCTGGTGCAGTTGTATCCAAATCATTTTCAAAGGAACCTAATGACGGTTATAAGAATCCAACTACAGTTGCTGTAGAGGGAGGAATCATTAATGCTATTGGGCTATCAAGTCCAGGAGTTGAAGCTTTCATCGATGAATTGGAAAAGGTTGATCGCATAAAGGGCAAATCAATCGCTTCAATTTATGGTGCAACTCCAGATGAGTTTGCATATGTTGCAGGAAAGGTAGAGGATTTGGTTGATATGATTGAATTGAATGTATCATGCCCTCATGCAATGGAAGGATATGGTGCATCCATCGGGCAAAATCCTGAATTAACCAAGAATGTCGTAAAGGCAGTCAGTGATGCTGTTGATGTGCCTATTCTTGCAAAATTGACTCCAAATGTAACTGACATTTCAGAAATTGCAGTTGCAGCTGAAGAAGGTGGAGCAGATGGATTGACATTGATCAATTCCTTAGGGCCTGGAATGAAAATAGATATTGTAACTGGAAATCCAATACTTGCAAATAAGTTCGGTGGAATGAGCGGACCTGCAATTAAGCCAATAGCTGTTCGTTGCGTTTATGATGCATTTGCTGCAACTGACATTCCAATTGTAGGTGTTGGTGGAATACGCAATTATGCGGATGTAATAGAGTTCCTCTATGCTGGTGCAAGCGCTGTTCAAATTGGTACTTCAATAATGTATGAAGGTCCTGAAATATTTGGAAGGATTACAAGCGACTTGGAAGAGTTTATAGAGGAAAGTGAATTTGATTCAATTGATGATATGGTGGGCTTTGCTCATAAGGAGCCATAGTTTAAGTGGGTGATAGAATGAATGTGCCTCAAGTTATAGAGATAAAAAAGATTATAGAAGAGACTCCTACAATCAAGACTTTTATTTTTGATTGGACTATGGTTGGTGAAAACATACCTTCTCCTGGACAGTTTGTCATGGTATGGAATTTCAAGGATGAAAAGCCAATGTCCATTTCCTACATCGATGTCGGTAAGGGAGAGCTTGGAATAACAGTTAAGAAGGTTGGAGAGTTCACTGAAGACTTGCATACATTAAAGGAAGGTGACAAGTTAGGTCTTAGAGGACCATATGGAAACGGATTTGACACTGATTTGAAAGGAATGAGAGTTTTAGCTATTGGTGGTGGAGTTGGAATGGCACCTATAGCATCATTTACCGAAGCTGCATTGAAGAATAAGGCTCAAGTTGATGTCGTTTGTGCTGCACAAACCAAGGATGAACTCTTGTTTAATGACAGATTAAAGGAAAAAGGCGCAAAGGTTTACACTTGCACTGATGATGGATCCTGTGGTTTCAAAGGATTTGCAACTCATAGGGTATTGCAATTGATTGAACACAAGGAATATGATTGGGCTGTTGTATGTGGTCCCGAAGTCATGATGAGACCATTGTATGGTAGCTTAGAATCCAATATGATTGAAGGTGAATACTCTATGGAACGTTATATGAAATGTGCTATAGGTGTTTGCGGTCAATGCTGTGTAGACAATACCGGATGGAGAATATGTGCTGAAGGGCCTGTTTTCTCATCTGATCAAGTCTCTGAAATTGTTGAGTTTGGTAAATTCCATAGAACTGCATCTGGAATGAAAGAGTATTTCTAAATCAATTATGTTTCAATTTATTTAATAAAAAAATATTAGCAATAATTTATTTAATGATAACATGTTTAATCTTAGTGAAAGCAAATATGGCCTGCATATAATGATTATAATAATTTTCTTATTATTGTCATTATTTACAGTCATGCCGGTATTGAATATGATTTTGCTTGGAGCAATGATTGCTTATGGTATCAAACCAGTTGCCAATAGGATTCAATCAAAAATCAAGATCACTTCAATTTCTATATTCCTGGCGATAATAGTGGTAATCATTCCATTGATACTATTGTTCATATATGTATTTTGGGAAACAGCAGTTTTTGCGGATATGTTTTTCGCTTCCCATAATCTTTCTGTAAGTTCAGGAATTGATTTGAATTTGGCTATTAACACATTTGTCCAAGCATTGCCTGTGGAACTTCAAGGATTTATTAAACCTTACTTAGGGCTATTGACTAGCGGAGTGCATGAAGCCTTAACTTACATATTCAATTATGCCATAAGGTTCATAAGGCATTTTTCAGATGTGCTTGTTCAATTGTTTGTCCTTATCTGTTCCATTTATTATTTCACACGTGATGGCGATAAGGTTATGGAATATATTTTCGTATTCATTCCAAAAGAACATAGGTCTTTCTTTGAAAGAACCTTGGATGATGTTGCAAATGTTCTAAAATCCATCTTCTATGGTCATTTCCTGACAGCTATTGTTATCGGTGTTCTAGGTGGTGTAGGCTATTATTTCTTAGGATATAAGTTTGCATTGTTTTTAGGAATCGTTACAGGTATAGCACAGCTGGTCCCTATCTTCGGTCCATGGATAGTTTATTGGGCATTGGCCATCTATGCATTCTTTGTTGCTGGAGACATAGTTCAAGGACTCCTTACAATATTATGGGGATTCGTATTAAGCTTGAGTGATATGTACATTCGTCCAATGCTTGCAAGCAATTATGCTGACATGCCTTCCTTAATCCTTTTGGTTGGATTTATGGCTGGACCTTATGTATTTGGAATTGTTGGTTTCATATTGGGTCCTTTGATTTTGGGAATTGCATATGCGGTTATCAAGTCCCTTAAGGAAGAGTTGGAAAAGGATAAGTTAGAGAGTGAAGAATTAGAAAAGAATGAATCTGATGATTATTGATTATTATAAAAAAATTTGGTTGATAGGATGGTAAAAAGAAACATTGTTCTTTTAGACATTGATTATATCACTCATGATGAAAAGCCAGTCATGAGATTATTCGGTAAGGTGAAGGGAGAAAAATCCAATGACTTGATTGCATTAGATGACAGTTTCGTCCCTTATTTGTATATCTTGCCAGTAGATGATATTGATAAGTGCATAAATGATTTAAAAGAGCTTGAAAAGGAAGAGGAACTGGAGTTTACAAAACTTGAAAAGGTCCTTAAGAAGGATTTTCAGGTTCCTACTGAATTCATTAAACTCAGCTTTAACCATCCTCAAGACGTGCCTAAATACAGAGACAAGATTTGGGATTTGGACTCTGTAAAACAGCTTAGGGAACATGACATTCCATTCTATAGAAGATACTTAATTGATAATGGATTGGTTCCTATGGCTGAATTGGAGCTAGAGGGGGAACTTATTGACTCATTTGAAACCATAGATACAGATGATGATTCCCTTGAAATCCTTAAATTGAGTGACTCTCCTAAAACTGCTAACACTGATTTCCAACAGTTTAGGATGATGAGCTTTGACTTGGAAGTGAGAAACCCTCATGGAATGCCTAATCCTAATGAGGATGAAATCATCATGATTGGAATTGACAGCAATGTGGGAGTTAGAAAAGTCATCTCAACTAAAGGGGATGAGTTTGAAAATGATCCTGAAATGTACTTTATAGAAAAGGTAGATTCTGAAAAGGAAATGATTGAATCCTTCATCAAAACTGTTAAGGAAAACAATATTGACATTATCATAGGATATAACTCTGATGTCTTTGATTTCCCATACCTTAAGGATAGGGCAAAGCTTTGGGGTCTTGACTTGGATTTAGGTGTTGATGGGTCAAGCATCAAGTTCATTAGAAGAGGTTACAATAATGCAGCCACATTTAAAGGGCTTCTCCATGTTGACTTGTACTTGGTTATGAGAAGATACATGTCACTTGACAGATACACTTTAGAGAGAGTTTACTTTGAGTTCTTTGGAGAGGAAAAGATAGATGTTCCTGGAGACAGAATCTATGAATTCTGGGACAATGGAGGAAGGGAACTTAAGAACCTGTTCAAGTATTCATTGGATGATGTGGTTTCCACCTTGAAGATTGCTCAGGAAACATTGCCTTTGAACTTGGAATTGACTCGTATAGTTGGCCAGCCTTTTGTTGATGTAACCCGTATGGCAACTGGTCAGCAGGCAGAATGGTATTTGGTTAGAAAAGCTTATGAAGTTGATGAGGTTGTACCGAATAAGCCAAACATGACTATGAAAAACATCAAGGAGAGAGGAAGCAATTCTGGAGGTTATGTGAAAGAGCCTGAAATCGGATTGCATGAGAATTTGGTTCAGTTCGACTTCAAGAGCCTGTACCCTACCTTGATTATTTCAAAAAACATTTCTCCAGACGTTTTGGTTAAGGATAATGTTTCATATAATGCAAAATTCGAAGACTTTGAAACAGGCTATGATGATATAGATAGTCTAAGAGAAGAGGAACTCTCTTCTGAAATCGATAATGATGAGGAATATTATATTTCACCTGAGCATTATTTCAAGTTCAAGAAAGAGCCTCAAGGATTTATTCCTTCAGCTTTAGAGGATATTCTAAATGAAAGGTTTGCTGTGAAAAACAGGATGAAGGCAACTGATGATCCAATTCTAAAGAAGAGTTTGGATGTTCAGCAGCAAGCGTTGAAACGTTTGGCAAATACAATGTATGGAGTTTATGGATTCTTGAGATTCCGTTGGTATTCATTTGAATGTGCCCAATCAATTACCGCTTGGGGACGTCAGCATATTAAAAAGGCAATGAAGGAAGCGGAAGATTACGGTTTCAAGGCCATTTATGCAGATACTGATGGTTTCTATGCAAAATATGTGCCTGAAATGAAAAAAGAATAAAATTTAAAATTTTATTAAATTTATCTAAAAAATTAAAAATCACATTTATTGAAAAATTAATTATAATTATTTAAAGGAAGTATGATTATGGAAGAAAAAATTGCTTTAGCAGCATGTAGTGGAATGAGTCCTAATGGTTTAGTTGCAAGAGTTGCAGTTCATGACTTAGCTATTGATGATGTGGAAATCTTATCCATTTGTATGGGTTCAACTTCTGCAAATGTTACTGGTTTTAAAAGAATGCTTGACAAATACCCTATTTTAGCAATTAATGGCTGTGAAGGAAATTGTGTTGGTAAAATACTAGAGCAAAAGGGTATTGAGATTGTGGATGAGCTTAATGTTGGAGACATTTTAGCTGAAACTGAACATAAGGCAAATGATGCTGCAAGATTGGATGAAGAAGGGGAAATCTGCGTTTCAATAGTTAAAGAAGTTATTGAAAACAAGATCAAGGAACTTGAATTGGATTAATTATAATTTTTTCATTTGATTTTAGTAATTTTCTTATTCATTCCCAATATTTCTTAAGGTGATTTTATGGTAAAGCCAGTCAAGATTCATGATAATAATTTATGGGATAAGTTTGTGAGTGACAGTGAGCAATATTTTGCTGTCTTAAGTCCTGGAACCAAGATTGCATTCTTTGTTGGTGAGACTGACAAGAATTTCTTGCTCATTGAAAGAACTGAAGGATCTATTGATTCCAAGTTCAATGTAAACAGTTCACTCAATATGATGGAAACAGATTTGTTCTTTACAATTGCTGAAGATGATGCATCTGAACTTTTGGATGATGCAAGCAAACTTTCAACTTTCATTAAGGAAGGAAAGTTAGGAATATTCTGTTTGGTCGATGATGTGGTCATGGCAGATAAAGGTCTTGATACATTATTGAATGATTTAGGATTTGCACCATCTTGTGCAATTTAATTTTTTTAATTTTTTATCCTAAAATTTATTTTCTATTTTTTTAAAAATTTTTTGAAATTTTAATTTTTCATTTTTTTCAAAAAATAATTTTTTCATTTTTTCACTATTTTGTTATTTCTCATCTGTGTGATGTAGATTATCAATTATCAAAATTTATAATATGATTCATACTTTTAGTATTTTAAAAATATGATTAATTATTTTAATACTTATTAATCTAAACTATGATTTTATGAACTTTCATTATTAAAATTTTTACATGTCTTTGAAAGTGAAAATTTTAGTGTTATTTTCATAAAAATTTTTAAAAAAATAGTAAGATTTTGCAAAAAATTTAAATTTTTAAAATTTTTAAAATTTGCAAAATAAGTAAAATTAGATTATAAAAAATAGTAAAAAAAATAAAAATAGTAAAAAAGAAAAAAAGTTAGATCTATTCAGTTAAGTAACTGTCTAAATCTATATTTTCAGCATCACAAATGGTTTTTAATGTTTCATAGAGTTTTTCATCTATTTCTAAACCATTTTTCTCATTTTCAGCAATTCTTTTTACTTCGAGATCTCCAGGAATGAAAGTGTTTCCGGATTCTCTGATTTCTGTAACGAATTCTTCTACTTGCTCTTTGAATGCGTCAATTGAAACGAATTTTTCAGGATTGATTGCAACAAACAAGTCTCCTTTGTTACAGTCTTCCTTATAATCTCCTGCAGTACCGGTTACTTTAGTACCGAATGCAGCGTTTACTAAAGGCCCTGTCATGATTTCAATCATAAAGCTTAAAGCGTATCCTTTAACTCCACCGAATGGAAGGATGGAACCTTCTAATGCAGCTTCAGGATCAGTGGTTGGATTTCCGTCCTTATCGATTGCAGTGTTTGGAGGAATTTCCTCACCTTTTCTTTTAGCTTCCAAGATTTTTCCTCTAGCGCTTACAGCAGTTGCCATATCAACAGCAATATAAGTTTCAGAAGGGATACCAATAGCTATTGGGTTAGTTCCAAGAATAGCTTTTCTACCACCTAAAGGAGCTACTCCAGGTTCAGTGTTACAAATTACAATACCAATCATGTCATTTCTAATAGCGAGGTCAGAGTAGTATCCTGTTATTCCAAAGTGGTTTGAATTGAAGGTACCTACTGCAGCGATACCGGTTTCCTTTGCCTTATTGATTGCCATCATCATTGCTTCATGTGCAATGTATTGTCCGAATAAGCTTTTTCCATCAATGAGTGCAATGGAATCCTCATCTTTGACAACTTCATAATCTCCTTTGGTTTCAATAAAACCGTTATTGATTCCTCTAATGTATTGTGGGAATCTTCCAAGTCCATGTGAAGTGAAACCTTTTAAATCAGAGTCTAAAGTTGCTTCGGTAATGATTTTTGCATGATCTTCTTGAACTCCAATGTTGATTAAGATTTCATTTACAAGTTTTCTTTCATTTTCAACACTAATTCTCATATTTTCCCTCCTAAATGATTGGCATTTGTTGAAATAGCTATGTAATATTAATTTATTTATAATTAATTTATAATTTATTTTTAAATTATTTTTTAAATTATTATTGGAATTTTATGTATTTTTTTATTTTATTTTATTCTATTTTCTTTTCTTCTTTGAATTGATATTAATATTCAATTACACTTCCTTCAAATGTTTTCACAGTAATCTTTTCTTCAGCAGTTACTGTTCCTACAATTTGCGCTTCAATGTTTTCATTCAATGCTTCTACAACAGCATCTGCTTCTTCTGGGCTAGCAATTACACAGAATCCTACACCCATATTGAAAACCTTATACATTTCCTCTAAAGGAACTCCTTGTTCATAAATCAATTTAAAGATGTCTTGTGGTTCTGGATAATTTGTAATGTCAAAACCGATTCCTTTTTTAAGTCTTGAAAGGTTATTTACTCCACCACCAGTCATATGAGCAAGTCCTTTAATGTTAAAGTCATGTTTTAAAAGATCGACAATTGCCTTAACATACAATTGGGTAGGTTTCAACATTTCTTCACCGATGGTTGTTTCTCCGTTAGGCATTTTGTCGTTAACATCGAATCCACCTTCTTCAAAGATTGCTCTTCTTGCTAAGCTTAAACCGTTACTGTGAATACCGCTGCTTCTAAGACCGATTAATATGTCTCCTTCTTGGATATCTGCACCTGTGATGATTTTGTCCTTGTCTACAAAACCGATACCGGTTCCTGCTAAGTCAAAGTCTTTTACAATTCCTGGAAGTGAAGCGGTTTCTCCACCAATAATTGCAATTTGTGATTCTTTTGCCCCTTGGACAAGACCGTCTGCAATTTCTTCAGCTACTTTTGGGTCTGGTTCTTCAACTGCTAAGTAGTCAACTAATGCAATAGGTTCCGCACCTACACAAAGGATATCGTTAACTACCATTGCAATCATGTCAATTCCAACAGTATCATATTTTTCCATCATTTTTGCAACTAATATTTTACTTCCTACACCATCAGTACTCATAGCAATAGCCTTATCGCCAAGTTCAACTAATGCTGCAAAGTGTCCGCTGTCAGTAATAATATTTCTGTATTCTAATGTTGGTTGTAATTTTGAAGCTAATTTTGAAACGGTTAATGCTTCAAGGTCAATGTCAACACCAGATTCTGAATAAGTAACCATAAAATTCACCTAATAATAATTTTTTATAATTTGTATATTTCATTAAAATATGCTATTTAACAATAACTAACATTATAATATTTGTTTTAGCTATTATTTATATTATATTAATTAATTATATGTAAAAAATAAAAAATAAAAATTTAAATTTTTAATCTATTGAAGTCTTGTAGCCTCAAGGATAAGTGGAGTTTTAGTCTCTACCTTATAGCTTCTGTGAATGCTTGAAGCTAAGTCAACAGTTTTGTATGGGTCTCCGTGACAAGTGATGATCTTATCAGGTCTTGGATGCAATCTTTTTGCAAATTCCATCAATTGTCTTCTGTTGGAGTGACCACTGAATCCTTCAATGGTTTTGACATCCATTTTAACATTGTAGATTCTCTTTTTGCCTGTTTCATCTTCCAATGGTATTTCCTTGTGTCCTTTTTGGATTTTTCTACCGAGGGATCCTTCAGATTGGTAACCTACAAAAATAATGGTATTGTTCTTGTCTTCACATAACCATTTGAAGTACTCTACAGAGTTTCCACCAGTCATCATACCAGAAGTTGAAAGGATAATTGACGGTTCCCCTTCTACAATCTGTTTTCTTTCAGCATTGTTTTGAACCTTATTGAAGGATTCTGCAATAAACGGATTTCTTCCCATATGGAAAATTTGATCCCTTAAGTCTTTGCTTAAGTATTCAGGTCTTGCAGTATGCACTGCAGTAGCTTCCCAAATCATACCGTCAAGATGGATTGGCACCTCATCAACCATTCCATGGCGCATGTACTCTTCAAGCACAATCATTAATTCTTGTGCCCTTCCTACTGCAAATACAGGAACCAAGACTTTTCCGCCACGTTTTAAGGTTTTGTAGATGGTTTTCATCAATTCTTTTTCTGCATTGTTTCTTGATGGGGTTACATCTTCATGTCCACCATATGTACTTTCCATAATGCAGCTTTCCACTCTAGGGAATCTTGTGGTTGCAGGTTCCAAGAGTCTGCTTCTTTCATATTTGAAGTCTCCAGTGTAAAGCAAGTTATGTGCACCGTCACCAATGTGGAAGTGACACATAGCAGAACCTAAAATATGGCCTGCATTATGCAATGTCAATTTGATGTCTGGAGATATGTCAGTTACAACTCCATAGTCAAGAGTGATTGTGTGCTTGATCATCTTTTGCACATGCTTTACATTAAATGGAAGTGGGTTGTTTTCCCTATGTGCAATGTCAATGTAATCCAATTGCAATAAGGTCATCAAGTCTCTTGTTGCAGAGGTACAGTATACAGGACCTTCGTATCCGTAATGGTAAAGGTAAGGGATGAATCCACAGTGGTCCAAGTGAGCGTGAGATACTACAACAGCATCAAGATCTTGAATTGAAAATTCAGGAACTCCGAGCATTGGGAATGAACTTTTTTCATCTTGCCCTGCTACGTTTACTCCACAATCAAGCAATACTCTACTGTTTGGAGTTTGAAGTAACATGCAAGAACGTCCTACCTCTTTAAATCCTCCCATAGCGGTTAATCTGGTCCAATCGTTATCATATTTTCCGCCTTGGTGGATTCTTGCACCTAAAGTCTGTAAGATTTTCTTTCTTTCCTTACTGTTGTGCATCAAGGTATTTCTGATTCTGTCGATAATTTCAGATCTGATTGGAGGACTTCTTAAAATCTTTGGAGCCCATCCGGTTTTTCTAACGATTTCCCTTGAGGTCACTCCATATTTTCCAATTACAAGTCCAGGTTTGGTAGCTTCTATAACCACTTCGTTGGTAACTTCATCAAAAGTGATGTTACTGATTTCAGCATCTTCTGGAACGATCTCTTCGACTTTTTGAATAGTTTCTTCGTATGGTAATAAAACTGATTTGTCTGATCTGATTATGATCCTTTTTCTAAGTTCTTTTGCCAAGTTTCTGATTAAGTCCCCATTGTCTGCTACAATGTCTGGGTTTTTTGTATATATAACAACCTCAGGACCTTCAAATTCAATATTGGCTAATTGAACTTCATCAGGTAGTTTTTTTGTAATTTTTTGTTTGATTTCTTCTAAAACGTTTGAAGCCATATTATCACTTCGAAAAATAGACGTATAAAATTAGCATATGGTATAAAATCAATATTTTTCTCGTTTTAATTCATTTAAATCTTTTAAATTCCTTATGGAATTCTCAATTATAAAAATATTCGTTAAGTAAATTTTGGTTAATTTTTAAATAAGCCATTTATATTTCAATAATTCAATTAATTAACTAATTTATAAATCCTAATATTATCTAAAATTTATCTAAATATTATCTAAATTTGGATTTAAAATTAAATTAAATTAAAAAATTAAGAATATTGATTTAAATCTACGACATCAATATTCTTATTGATTAAATAAACAGCTTCTGTGTCATAAAAAAGATGTTTACTTAATTTATTGCATATACTATCTATACTGTAATATGTAAAATTAGTTGTAAAATAAAGTTAAAAAATAAATAATTCGTATATATTTTTTAGCTATTAATTTTTTCAATAATAGATTCAACTTCTTCTTTTTCTAACATTTTGTATCCGTCTTTAGTAACTTCAGCTACTAAGAAGCCATTTCCAGAGTAAGTGTCTCTTTCTGTAGCAGCTTTGATAGCTCTTAAAGCTAATTCCTTAGCTTCTTCTACAGTGATGTCTTCGTGGAATCTGTCTTCAAGAACACCATATGCAAATGTAGAACCGGAACCGGTAGAAATGAAGGTATCCTTAATCATACCTCCTGCTGCATCTAAAGAATAGATTGATGCACCAGTGTCATCTACTCCTCCGATAAGAGTTTGTACATATGCTGGTGAGGAGTGTAATATGTTAGAACTTACAGCTGCAGCAGCTTCTAAGCTAATGTCTTTACCATTTCTTAATCTGTATAATGCAGTTTCAGCGCTAATGATTTTCATTAAGCTTTGTGCATCTGCAACAGATCCTGCAATGGTAGCTGCAATGTGGTTGTCAATTTTGAATATTTTTTCAGCTACTTTGTGAGCAACAAGGTTTCCCATACTTGCTCTTCTTTCGCTTGCAAATACAACACCATCTTTACAGGTAATACCGACAGTAGTGGTACCTTCAAATGTGTTTTTATCAGCCATATTAATACACCTCGTATAATAATGTAAAATTAAATTTAAAGCATAAAATAATCTTAAATAATAAAATATAATCTTAATAATGATTGAAATTATTATTAATTAAAATTAGAAAAGTTAGGTTTTCAAAGTTATATAAAATTGATAAAATTAAGTTATACTTACACTAATATAACCGCTTTTCCTAACCTATTCTTATTATGTTATACATTATATATAATAGTTTCGTTATTTTGGACAATTTTCAAATAATTTCTATCATTAAATTTATTTTTTCATGTTTTTAAATAAATTTTTTATTTATTCATATTTGATTATTTTTTTATTAAAGATTAATACTTTCTTTATTTTTAATTTAACTTTGTATTTTTATATTTTTATTCAAACTACCTATTTCTAATCAATATTTTTCTTAAATAATTAATATTGATTTTAATAACTTTAATTTATTTTAATGTATTTACATTTATTATTAATTTCGTATTATATAAATGTTTTTAAATTAGTTTTATTTTTTCATCAAACGGTTTAATTTGTTAAGTCTTTTTATTAGTTTATATTAATTCTTTACCATTTGCAAAAAATATTTTATTTTATTAAAATAAATTATAATTATTGAATTAGAATACAAAATTATTCATAGATTATTCATAGATTATTCATAGATTATTCAAAGATTTTTTATTATATTATTCATTTTTTCAGGTGTTATTTTGAAATGGAAGAAAATTGGAGATATCTTAATAGTTGACAATAAGTTCAGTGATGATTCTTCAGATAATTTAAAGTCAATTGCTTCAGAACATAATGTAAAATCAATTATTAAGATTGAAAAGATCGATGGGCAAAAGAGGGAACCTACCATAAGTCTCTTGTATGGTGATGAAACAGAGACTATCCATAAGGAAAATGGATGTCTTTTTAATCTTGATTTATCTAAAGTCATGTGGGCTAAAGGAAACAATAATGAAAGATTAAGGATTGCCAAATTAGTTACAAAGGGCGAGACTGTAGTGGATATGTTTGCTGGTATCGGCTATTTTTCAATTCCAATTGGTGTTCACAGTGAAGCTAAACAGATTTACTCCATTGAAATCAATCCAAATTCCCACCATTTTCTAAAGAGAAACATTGAATTAAACAGAATCAATGAAAAGGCAAATTATGATAGGATAATTCCAATTTTAGGGGATTGTGCTGTTGAAACTCCTAAATATTCTGCTGATAGGGTATTGATGGGCTATGTGAAAACAACTCATCACTTCTTAAGGTCTGCTATGGAATGTGTAAAGGATGGTGGAATAATCCATTATCATGAAACCGTTCCTGATAAGCTGATTGAAACCCGTCCGTATGAGAGGGTGAAAGAGATTGCTTGGGAATGTGGAGAAAGGGAAGTTGAAGTTTTGAACATTCAAAAGATCAAAAGGTATGCTCCAGGTGTAGAGCATATAGTTTTGGATGCGAGAATTCATAAGTGAGAATTTATTAAAAAATTTTTTATATCTGTTTAGCAAAAATTGTAATATATAAAATAGTGTATAAAAAGAATTATTATGATTAAACAGAAATCATATTTATCATGTTTTAGGGAAGAATTATTATGATTGAAACTGATGTATTAGTGATTGGTGCTGGACCTGCAGGCTCTTCTGCTGCAAGATTTGCAGCTAAAGGAGGGGTGGATGTAATAGTTATAGATAAAAAATCTGAAATTGGATTTCCTAAAAGATGTGCTGAAGGGGTTTCAAAAAAGATTTTTGATAAATTAGACCTTGAAATGGATCCTCATTGGGTCACTAATGAAATCAGTGGTGTAAGATTTGTTGCTCCTGACGGAACAGATATTTGGTTAAGTGAAGACCAAATCGATTTGCCTGATGCAGGATATGTGCTTGAGCGTAAGGTATTTGATAAGCATATGGCGGCAGAAGCTGCAAGGGAAGGGGCAGAAATCAGAATCAAGACCCAAGCGAAGGGCCTTGAAAGGCAGGAAGATGGAACATTCATTGTAACTTGCGAATCCATGGGAAAAACATATGATATTCATGCTAAAATTATCATTGGAGCAGATGGTCCTGAGTCCCATGTAGCTAAATGGGCAGGACTCAATGCTTATATCAAGCCTCAGCATATGGTGGCTGGCGTCCAATATGAAATGTGTAATGCTAAAATGAAAAGAAATGATTATCTTGAGTTCTATTTTGGCAGTGTAGCTCCAGGAGGATACTTCTGGCTATTCCCTAAAGGTGGAGATGTTGTAAATGCTGGCCTTGGAATCATTACAAATATGGCTGAAAAATCAGCTTATGAATATCTTGTTGATGCTGTAGACAACTGTTATGCAACCCAAGAAGCTCAAGCGGTTGAATTGAATGCTGGTGGAGACCCTGTTGGAGGGCTTGTCAAGGAGATGTATGGAGACAACATCATGCTTGTAGGGGATGCTGCAAGTCAAGTGAATCCACTTACAGGTGGTGGAATCACAAATGGTATGTTAGGTGGCAGATTCGCTGGTGAAGTTGCTGTAGAAGCTATTAAATCAGGGGACTGTTCCCAAAATTTCCTTAAGAAGTATGAAAAGCTCTATTTGGATGAAATGGGTGCTGAAATGCAGAAATACACTAAAGTAACTGAATATCTATGGACTTTAGATGATGATGACATCAATAAGATCGCTCATAAATTCAAGGAAATGAAATTTGATAAGCTAACCACAACCGATATTGTTAAGGTTGTTATCAAAGCAGATCCAAAATCACTTTTAAAATTAGGTAGAATTTTCTTATAGCTTTTAATTAAATAGGGGAGATTAATTATTTTATCTCTTCAATAAAAAAAATATTCGGAAGAGATTAGTTATTTTCAATCTCTTCTTGTGCTCTTTTTGTTTTTTCCAGTAAAACTGGATTTTCAATATATTTTTCGTTTATGTATTTTTCATATATTGCCAATCTCTCTTTTAATTCGTATCCTGCATCATTGGTTAGCTTTTCTAATCTTTCAAGAGTTGGCCATGGAGATGATGGATTCACATAATCCTCACTAAGTGGAGACACTCCTCCCCAGTCGTCAGTTCCGCAGAGAAGGAATATTTGACTTGTTTCATAGTTTAAGTTAGGTGGCACTTGAACAGAAACGTCTTCATCAAAAAGCAATTGTGCAGCTGCAACGGTTCTAACCATATCCAATAGACTTGGCTCTTCATGATTTTCCATTTCAATTCCAGGACTAACAGTAAAGTTTTGAATGATTACCTCCTGGATATGGCCATACTTGTCGCAAAGCTCTTTTATTTTAAGCAATGAGTCAGCTATTTCTTCCTTTGTTTCACCGATTCCAATAAGTATTCCAGTTGTGTATGCAATATTGAGCTTTCCAGCATTT
>JAEEWY010000029.1 GCA_016291275.1 Methanobrevibacter sp.
AAAAAACATTTCGTCATGAATTAGCTCCGGAGTACAAAGCCACTAGGAAAAAAATGGATCATGATTTCATTTCACAAATTCCAATCATCCAAAAAATCATCCAAGAACTCTGAATCACTTCACAAATAGCTCCTTGATATGAAGCTGATGACGTAATTGCTAGTTTCGTAAAACAATATCAATCAGATTGAGATTTATCCATGTATATTTATTCAGCAGATAAAGATTTAAAACAATTATTAAGTGATTGAGTATTTATCGTAGATCCCGTTAAAGATTTACCATACCAAAAAAAAGATTTTTTATCGGAATTTTGATTCGAACCTCAATACATTGTGGACTATCTCGCTCTACTTGGAGATAGTGCTGACAATATCAAATGAGTAACTTGAATTGGTGAGAAAAAAGCTCAAAGTTTAGTCCAACATTACGGTACTATAGAAAATATTTACAACAATTTAAATGAAATAGAAAAATCTGTATCTTCTGTCTTAGAGAGCCAAAAAGATAATGCATTTTTTTCTAAAAAAATGATTCAACTTGCTAATATAGATTTATCGCAAACTAAGCTAGATGATTTTAAATTCAATTTTGATTGAAGTAAATACATCGATATCATCTGTAATCAAAACTGAATCAGATGACTAGAAAAACCTTTGACTGAAATGAAAAAAAAGTTTGAAAAACCTCAACAATTAGGACTATTTTAAATATTGTAATAAATTAAAAAAGTACCCTCTATTTTTGACAATTAAGAAATTTTATTTATAATATATAAATGAAATTTTATTTTCTAAATATTTCAAAAATGGAAGGACTAGAAACAGCCCAAGTAATCTGAGACACAGCAACCAAGGCCTTTGATAAGATAGATAATGAAGAAAAAAAAGAATGATTTAATAATCTAATTGATCAAATAGAAGAAAATAAATCTATAACAAAATTAAAAGATATTCGGAATACGATGACAGAAGAACAAAAATTAAAACTATATAAAAAAGATGCAAATGACATTGGTCATTTTGTTTTAAGTAAATCTCCAATTTATTGTATTGCAAGAAGTGAAAAAAATATGATTATTAATACAAAAAATAATTGATTTAAGCATGCTAGTAAGTATGCACTATTAGAACAAATACCATGCAGATTTTTAGTACAATTATGTATTCTTGATAAGCCAGAAAAATTAACAGATACACAATTATCTAAAGATATAAAAAAAGACGCAAAAAATATGAATACTTATTTATGAGTAGCAAAAGCTGCTTGTACAGTTATACCTGGTGCTCAAGAAGCACTTCCACTTATCTGAATAGCTAAACATTATATAAAACGATATAAAAAGGAATGAGCTGATTATGTAATAGAAAGATTAAATAGCAAAAAAGAATCCGATATTAAAGCCCAAACTAATAAAGAATTATTTATCGCTATGTCTGATATCACAGATCAAAGCAAAGCAGCATAATCTATCAATATTAAAAAATCTCTCCAAAATTGGAGAGATTTTTATTTCAGAATTTTAGTATTTTTCATATCTCTTCATAACCATATCCGTTGAAATTTTATTAATCAATTCCTGAACAACTCAAACGATAATGATTATTCCAGATCCTGTAACCACTGTAGGCAATCCTCCAAGTGCTGTTGAAATATTTTGAAGGAATGGAACCCAATTGAATATATATGTATAACAAGCAATCAATGCTAATCCTAAACCTCACCACAAACACAAATGCATTAATACTCCATTAATATATTTCGCAGTTGCCTTTCATGGTCTAATTCATGGGATATATCCTCATCTCTTTTGGATATTATCTGATATTCTATCTGGAGAGAATGTAATCATCGCATACAAGAACGTGAATGCTACAATCAATATTACATAACACAATATCGCCAACCATCCTGGCTGAGATGAATAAATATTCAAATGCAATTCTATCCAATTAGATATAGCCGCAACCTTTTCGTTCATTGGCATAAAGTTGTGTAATAATTGGAAACACAAATATGGGAATGAAACAAAGGCCATAGCAAAGATAATTGGCACCATTCATACTGGATTCATAGGAATTGGAAGAATACTTGATTGCTGAACTTTACCACTTCTAGTATAAATCACAGGTATTTCCTTTGTTGATTTTAGAATAAATACTGAAAGCAAAATAAGAACCAATACAATAGCTATCATAAACAACAATACATAGAACCAATCCGTTCATCATGTTAAACTATTATATCATTTCTGGAATATTCCCGAAACAATTGAAGCAAAGATTAACAAAGATATTCCATTTGAAACTCACTTCTCAGTAATTAATTCTCAAAGCCACATTAATCAAACTCAACCAACTGTAAGTACAAATGCAACCAATAATACAGTTACAATATCAGTAGAAACAGCATTTCCTCCAAGCATTGAATTCATTAAATATGTCATTCAAATTCACTGTAAGAATGCCATTGGCACAGTCAATAATCTTGTATATTGATTTATTTTATTTTGACCAACTTCTCATTGTTCCGTCAATTCCTCCAATGATGGAACAACAGATGTTAAAAGCTGAAGTATGATCGATGCCGTGATATATGGTGACACTCAGATTGCAATAATTGCAAAATTTTCCAACGCTCCTCACATCAACATCACCAAATATCCAAATCCACCAGCAGCTCAAGCATCTACAGTTTGATTCATTAATGATGATATATCTACAAAAGGAACAGGAATAAACACTAACAATCTATACACCGCCAAAATTCCTAACGTAAAATATATTTTCCTCATGATAGTCTTATTAGAAACTATCTCCTTTACCTTTCTCATAAATTTTTTCATCAGTATAATAAGTGATAACATAAAAACAAAGAAAGAAAGACTATGAAATCTTTCCTCCTGCTTTTTCTATTTTTTCTACTGCAGATTTAGTAAATTTCTCAATCCCCGTAAACTCAAGAGATTTCTTAAGTTCTCAATTTCAAAGAATCTTAACCAAATCAGATATACTCTTAATATACCCAGCATCCTTAAGAACCGCTTTATTAACTTCTATTGTAAAAGCAGGATCCTGTTCAATATCTGCTACATTAATGATAGTATATTTATCTATCCATTTATCACACCTCTTAAATCCTTTTGCCTTAGGCATTCTCATAACTACAGGAGTTTGTCCTCATTCAAAGAATGGTCTAACAGATTTTCCACTTCTAGCTTTTTGACCTTTAAGTCATTTTCCAGAATAATTTCCCTTAGAAGCATTTCATCTTCCAAGTCTGCGAGCCTTATCCTTAAATCACTTACTTTTTTCTAATTGATGCAATTTCATGATCAATACCAATTAACAGGAATAAAAATCTAAACTATTTTTCCTCTTTTTTTGTAGCTTTTTTTGCAGCTGGTTTTTTAGCAGGTTTTTCTTCTTTTACTTCTGCCTTTTCAGCCTTTGGAGCAGTTTTCTTTGCTACTTTTTTCTCTTCAGATTTCTCTGCTTTTTCAGCTTTTTTTGCAGCTGGTTTTTTAGCAAGTTTTTCTTCTTTTACCTCTGCTTCATCTTTTCCTTCCTTAGCTTTTACTGCACGTAATGATGAGAAATAATCAGCATGTTTATATGAAGCTAAAGCTAAGATAGTAGCCAAAGCATTATTCAACTTGTTGTTAGATCCAATCATCTTTGAAAGGATATTTGAATATCCAGCCAATTCTAGAACAGATCTAATTGAAGATCCAGCTTTAAGTCAAGTACCCTCAGAAGCAGGAAGTAATCTAACCTTTGAAGACTTATACTTATAAGTTAACTCATAAGGAACTGTATCTCCCTTTGTAACAGGAACTTGAAATAAGTTCTTATAAGCCTCATTAGTAGCTTTTGAAACAGCACCTGCAACATCATTTCATTTTGCAGATCCTAATCAAATTTTACCTTTCTTATTTCCTACAAGAATAGTAGCTCTAAAAGACATTCTTCTACCTCAAGTAGTAACCCTAGTCACTCTACGAACTTCTAACAAAAGTTCATCGAATTCCTTCTTTGGCTTCTCTCTACGGTTTCTATCCCTTTGTGCTCTTTCTGGTTTCATACCCAATAATAATTTATAGAATAAAGTTTATCTTACAATTGAATTCATCCTTTTCTTAATCATTCAGCAAATGCTTTTACTCTTCCATGATATAAATATCCATTTCTATCAAATGCAACTGCCGTAATTTTCTTTGACTTAAGAACATCCGCAAATGCAACACCAGCATTTCATGCTCTTTCAGTTTTAGTTGCTCCACTCACTCATTTATCTGTGCAAGTAGCTACAACTTTACCATCAGCAGCAACTACATCAGCTGTTATATGCATTAATGATCTAGTTATAATAACTCTATATTCAGGATTAGTTCCTTTAACTTGAGTATTAACTCTCTGCTTTCTTCTGAGATATTTTCTTTGCTTCTCAAGCAATTTATTTTTCAAATATGCCATAGTAATGAACAAATAGAAGATAAATCTGAAAACCAATATCTAAGACTATTTCTTAGCAGACTTTCCAGCCTTAAGCTTAACAACTTCATCAAAGTATCTAATTCCTTTTCCTTTATATGGTTCAGGTTTCTTAAGTTGTCTCATCTTAGCAGCAACTTCTCATACAACTTCTTTATTGTATCATGTAATTATAAGAATTGTATTTCATTTTGGATCCTGTTCTGCTTTCACTTCAATTCCTTGTGGAATAGGGAAATCAACTTTATGAGCATATCCAAGTGAGAATACAACTTTCTGACCTTGAACTTGAGCTCCATATCATACTCAGATAATCAATAATCTCTTTTCATATCCTTCAGAAACTCCTACACACATATTATTAACAATTGTTCTTGATAATCCCCATAAGTTTTTATGTTCATCTGAATCAATTGTGAATTTAATCTCTGAACCTTCAACTTTAGCTGTTACTGCAGCAGGAATATCTCGTTCAAGAGTTCCTTTAGAACCTTTAACCTGAATATGACTTCCATTAAGCTGAACTTCAACTCCAGCAGGAATAACCACAGGCTTCTTTCCAATTTTTGACATTAGTTTATCCTATCAATAAATAAAATGCTTAGATGTTCTACCAACCATAAATTAGTAGATTTCAGCAATAAGTTCTCCACCTAATTTCTTTTGCTTAGCAACATGAGTAGGCATCAATCCTTGATTTGTTGAAATAATTCCAATTCCTTTTCCACCTGCTACAGAATGTAAATCTTTATATCCTACATACCAAGGTCTAGATGGTTTTGAATAGAATTTTACTTCAGGAATATCATTAACTGGATCACGAACAACATTAAGATGAACAGTAATTAACTTTTTTGTTCAATTCTCAACTATTTCAAAGTCCTTTATAAAATGATATTCTTTCAACAATGATAGAACCTCTACCTTAAACTTAGAGAAAACAACTCCATCAACTGTAGTTTTTCTCGCCATATATGCATTTTTAATCCTAATCAATAGATCATGGATAGGTGCATTTGTATAACTCATTATCACATAATGTTCATGAAATAAAAAGAAACCAACAAGTCTGATTACCAACTAGCTTTCTTAAGTCCCATAATCAAACCTTCTCTTGCATATCTTCTCAAGCAAACTCTACAAATTCCAAAATCTCTTATGTATGCTTTAGATCTTCCGCAAAGTCTACATCTATTGTAGTATCTTGTAGGACGTTTAAGATCTTTCCCTTCAGAAAATCTCTTTTCATACATCTTAGCTTGCTTTGATTTTAATGCTGCTCTTGCCATACTGTATATTCAGTAAAAATAAATAAATATTATTTAAATATGAATCCTAAATCCTGAAGAAAGATTTGAGCTTTCTCTGGAGTTCCTGCAGTAGTAACTACTGTAATCTGTACTCACATAGGAATAGTTACAGCATCAACTGCTAATTCAGGAAAGATTGCATAATTAGCAATTCCAAAATTCAAATTTCCCTGAGGATCAAAACTCTTCTTAGAAATTCCTGCAAAGTCTCTGATTCTTGGCAAAACTAATTTAGTAACTCTATCCAAGAAATCTGTAGCTCTAGACTTACGTAAAGTAACTCTAAGCATTACAGGCATTCCTTCACGAAGCTTGAAGTTTGAAATGGCCTTTCTAGATTTGCAGAGTTGAGGTTTTTGACCTGTAATAGTCTTCAAGTTTTTCTCAAACTCTTCAAAATCCTTATGTCCCTTTCTTGTAACGATAGACCCAATTCCCATCGAAACCACAACTTTATCAACTCTAGGAGTTTCGTTGATGTTTTTCAATTGGAGCTGGTCTTTCATCTGCTCAAATAATTCTGATTTTTTCATCACGAGAATAACAAACCGGTTAAAAATTAATCAATATCTTTCCCTGTTTTCTTAGCAAATCTAACTCTCTTTCACTTTGAATTAACTTTAATTCAAATTTTTGTAGCTGCTTTTTGATCTGCTAAATAGTATGCAACATTTGAATGATGTATAGGAAGAGTCTTTTCAACAAATCCTTGACCTTTAGTAGCTCTCTTTACAACATTTACATCTTTGAGATATACGAAGTCTCCAGATGTAGAAGCTATACTTGAGATGGCTCCCTTATTTTTACCTGCAATAACTATAACAGGATCTCCTTTTCTAAGTTTTTTCATCCGAAATACTAATTTAAAGATAAATAATACACCTATGAAGAATTACATTTATTATACAACTTCTTCAGCCATATTTGTAATATTTCTCCATCCTAAATCTCTAAGCTCTCTAGCTACTGGTCAGAATACTCTCTTTCCAATAGGATTCATATTTCATTTCGCATCTTTAGTAAGAAGAACAACTGCATTATCTCCAAATCTAACATAAGTTCCATCTGGTCTAGAGATTTCTTTACGAACTCTAACAATCACAGCAGGAACAACTTGTCATTTTTTAACAGAAGCTGTAGGAGTTGCTTCTTTAACAGCAACTACAACTCTATCTCCAATACCTGCAGTCTTTGCTGTAGATCATTTTACTATTCTGATAATTTTTGCCCATTTAGCTTGTGTATTGTCAGCAACAACTACCAGTGATTCCTGTTTTAACATTCTAATCAATACGAACAAAGTAAAACACTTTACAATATTTTCTCATAAAATCTACAATTAAATCTTTTCAACAACCAACCATCTTTTCAATCTAGACATTGGTTTTATAGATCTAATCTTTACAGTATCTCAAACCTTTGAAATATTATCTTCATCATGAGCATAATACTTCTTTTTAACTACAAATCTCTTTTTATACAAAGGGTGAACTTTTACACTCTTTACAAGAACTACACGAGTCTTTAGCATTTTATCGCTAACTACTTCTCCGATAAGCTCTTTAATGTTTTTATCTCCAATGATAGTCATTATTTTGCAAGTTTAGCGTGTAAAACTGTATTAATTCTAGCGATCTTAACTCTTAAATCACCAATCTGATGAGTTTCTTTAAGACCACGAATTTCATTTTTCATTTTGAGAGCAAAAAGTTCCTCTCTATATTTTTTTCTGAGCGCTACAAGTTCTTTTGGAGACTTGTCTTTTAGCTCATTCATGAATGATTGCTTACCTTTCATAATTGAACAAGATTTTAGAAATAAATTGAAATCTGAATACTTTTATACTATCTAACCTCTCCTTTAGTTACAAATCTAGCTTTAATTGGAAGTTTTTTAGCAGCACTAATTACAACCTTTTCAGCGAATTCAGGATCAAGTCCAGTAAACTCAAAGAGAATCTTTCATCTTCTTACTGGAGTTCCGTATTCATCCACATCAGACTTTCCAGATCCCATCGGCATTTCTAGACCTTTCTTTGTAATAGGAGTATCTGGAAATACTCTAATCCAAAGCTGTCCAGTTTTCCTTGTATGTCTAACAATAACCTTTCTGGCTGCTTCTATCTGTCTAGCAGTGATTACACCACTTTCTGTAGCTTTTAAACCATAATCTCCGAATGCAATAGTATTTCATCTAGTTGCAGCTCATTTAAGATGAGGTCTAAACTGCTTTCTATGTTTCCATCTTTTTGGAGTCAATAACATTTTAACAAGATACAAAGAGGTAAAAAATCAATTTCTCTAATTCTTAGTTCGTAACTAATGACATCATATCTTTCTTAGTCTTTTTCTTAGCAGTATATTGAGTACCTTTCTGAATTCGAACTTTGATTCATAATACTCAGTATTTAGTCATAGCCTGAAGATAATGATAATCAATATCAGATCTGAAAGTTTGAAGTGATACTCTTCCTTCAATGAAGTGCTCGCTTCTAGCGATATCAGCTCCATTCAATCTTCATCCGATTTGAATCTTTACTCCATCAGCTCATTTTTCCATTATCTTAGATACAGTCTGCTTAATAACTTTACGATATGGCATTCTGGCCTCGATTTGAGTAGCAATATATTCAGCCATAACTCTAGCAGAAAGTTCAGGAACTCTAACTTCTTTTACGTTGATTTTGAAATCTTTATGGAATTTATCTTTAAGCTGTTGTTCAACAGACTTAATCTTTTCTCCATTCTTTCCCATAAGAGCTCAAACCTTTGAAGCAAAAAGAATTATTTCTCCTTCCTTCTGTGTCTTTCTAACTATCACCTTAGAAATTCCTGCTCTAGGAAAAGCTTTATCGATAAATTTTCTAATTTGAATATCTTCTATAAAGAAATCAGAACCCATTCTCTTTGACTTAGCATACCATTCAGAAGGCCAAGACTTCATAGTTCCAACTCTCATTCCAACTGGATTTACTTTTTGTCACATTAGGAAGATTTATTTAACAGCTAAAACAACTTTTACATAACATCTATATTTTTCATAATGACTAATCCTTGATCTTGAAGTGAATCTAACTCTCTTAATTTTAGGTCCTCTACCAACTTCAACTCTATCAACAATCAACTGATCTACAGGAAGTCATTTTGCAGAAGCATTTGCTACGGCAGACTTTAACAACTTATGTAGAGTCCTAGCTCCTTTTTTAGGAAGGAACTCCAAATCAGCTAGAGCTTCTGTTGCTTTCTTTCCTCTTACGAGATCTGCAATCAGATTCATCTTTTTGTCTGATAGCAACGCATATTTTAATGTTGCACTTACTTGATTATCCATAATTTAATACTCCTTAAAGAGGTAAATAATTACTAATGAACATTTTCAACAATTTATACTAGAATGGGTGTCACTTAAATGTTCTCGTAGGAACAAACTCACCTAATCTATGTCCAAGCATATCTTCAGTAACATAAACACTTACAAATTGTTTTCCGTTATGTACTGCAAATGTGAATCCTACCATTTCAGGAACGATTTGACATGCTCTATCCCATACCTTAATGATTTTTTTATCACCACTAGCGTTCATCTTAGTACATTTTTGGAGGATCTTTTCATTCACATAAAATCCTTTTTTGAGAGATCTTGCCATTTAATAGCGAATTAACACAGATAAAATTTTTAATCTGAACTTCAATCACTGTTCCACTTAGACTACTTTGTTCTACCAGAAACGATAAACTTAGTAGACCATTTCTTTTGACTTCTAGTCTTCATTCCAGCTGCAACTCTTTTACCAGAGAATGATTTTTGTCATCTCTTAGATCCAATTGGAGAGTGAGCTTCTCAACCTCCATGTGGATGGTCAACTGGGTTCATATTCTTTCACAATATATGAGGTCTCTTACCTTTCCATCTTTGTCTTCCTGCTTTTCCAATTACAACATTCTTATGCTGTTCATTTCCAAGCTGTCCGATAGTAGCCCAACAATTTTTATTAAACTTACGAACTTCTCCACTAGGCATCTTGATAAATACTAAACCTGTTGCTTCATCTCTACCTGAAATCAAAGCAGAAGATCCAGCACTCTTGATTATCTTACCTGTTGAGAAAGGTGTAACTTCCAAATTGTATACAGTCATACCTTCAGGAATATCTTTCAATTGCTTTCTATTTCACATAGCAATTGGAGCTTTTTCTCATGCCATTACTTCATCACCAACTTTAATTCCTTTCCATGCTAATACATATCTCTTTTCTCCATCAGCATAGTTTAATAAAGCAATTCTAGCTGTTCTGTAAGGATCATATTCAATACTAGCTACTTTAGCAGGAATATCACATTTATCATATCACTTGAAATCAACTATTCTGTAAAGTCTCTTGTGTCATCCTCACATAAATCTTGAAGTAGTTCTTCATTGATTATTTCTTCATCCTGTACTTCCTATAAACTTTGTTAATGATTTTTCAGGTTTATTAGTAGTAATGTCTGAGAAATCATATCCAAGCATAAACCTTCTGGAAGGAGTATAGGGCTTATATTTTTTTAACGCCATCCTATCAAAATAGTAATAATAAAGGAATGTTTATCTTAACACATATTTAATACAAATTATACACCAACTTCAATCTTTTCATTTTCTGAAAGAGTAACGATTGCTTTCTTGTAATCAGCACGAACCAATTTTCTCTGAGATCTTCCTTTATAAGGAACATTCACGATATTGATTTTAATTGGATTCACATGATATAAATAAGCAATAGCCAACTTTACATCGTTCTTATTTGCATCTTTATGTACCTTAAACACATATTTATGCTCTTCTTGTTGACCATGTGTCTTTTCAGTTAACACAGGAGCAAGAATGATATCATGAGGAGCAAAACGTTTCAATGCTTTTGGAGATGCGTTTTTTATTGCTCTCTGCTGAAGTTTTTGTCTAAACGTCATGTTTAATTATATAATACAACATAAATTTAAGTCTGATTTTTACTAAGCTTGATTAATTTTAGCCAAAGCTTTTTCTAAGAATACAACTTTATCTGCATGTAATACATCACGAGGATTAAGATAATCTACAAGGATATATTTTACTTTAGCTATATTTCTGAAAGATTTTTCGATTCATTCATTCTTTGAATCTAGAACCAAAAGAACTTTTTGATTAGCTAATCCTAATTTTTCAACTATAGATACAGCTTCTTTAGTTTTTGGCTCCATCTTCTCCAAAGCTAAACCACACAAAGCAGATTCCTGAGCTTTCATAGTAATAATACCATTCATAGCCTTCTTTCTAGCTTTCTTAGTCATAAACTTTTCGAAGTTTCTAGCGGATGTAGGTCCAAAAGCGATTCATCCATGTCTACGAAGTGGAGAATTTTTATCTCAAACTCTACCATTTCCAGTACCTTTCTGTCTGTATAATTTCTTTCCAGATCCAGAAACTTCTGAACGATCTTTTGTATCTGCAATTGCTACACGTCCGTTAGCCTGTTGAAGAAGTAAGTATTCTTGAATCAATGTCTTATTTACTTTCTCATCAGCAAACAATTCTGAATTTAGATCAACTTTTGATACTACCTTCCCTTCAGTATTATATACATCAACTGAATATCCCATTGCTACCATTAATACGTAGATAAAATTACTCTATAATGAACTTTAATTTTCCATTTCTAGCTCCTGGCAATGATCCTTTAACTAGAAGTATTTCTTCATTATCTCTTTTCATGCAATCAATAATCTCAACATGTTTTAATGTGATAGTTTCATCTCACATATGACCTGCATGAGGATGATTTTTCATAGTTCTTCTAGGTTTTCTGTTTCACATAGATCAGATATGTCTGTGGAATTTAGAACCGTGAGTTTCAGGACCTCCTTGAAGATGAAATCTTTTCATTGCTCATTGATATCATTTTCACTTTGAAGTTCATTTTACTTCTACAGTCTTAACACCATCCATACTGCTTAAATCCAATACAGATCCAGCTTCATGAGATGATACATATGCGTCATCTACATCAAATTCTGCTTGCATATCATAAGCTAATTTTTGACCTTTTTCTTTTTTAGTCTCTACTTCATCAACTCCGATTACAGCAGCTTGATATCCATCTTTTTCTACAGTCTTATATCTTACGATTTTTTGAGGCAAAATTTCAACCATTGTAACTGGGACCATTTTACCATCAATCCATAACCTTGTCATTTCTTTTTTTGCAACAACAAGTCCTCATTTAGTATGCATGGTTTCACAAATTGAAATCAATTAAAAGTCTGAATTTCTACAAATTTATTTATTATTATATATTATGTATCGATTATTCTAATTAGAACATCTTAACATCTACCAAAATTCCTACAGGAATAGAAAGATTTTGTAAATATTCTACAGTTTTAGCTCACATTTCAGTAACATCAATTATTCTAGTATAAGAAATTCTCTCGAATTGCTCTCTAGAAGACTTGAATTTAAAGTTAGATCTCAAAACTGTATAGACCTTTCTTTTTTTTGGCAAAGGAATAGGTCCTTTAACCTGAGCACCTGATTTAATCAAAAGACTTA
>JAEEWY010000202.1 GCA_016291275.1 Methanobrevibacter sp.
ATTTTTCTTATTTGATATCATGTCTTTAAAGGAAGAAAAGGATTCTATTAGAAAATCAATTTATGATAAATTGTTTAAGGAAGGCCAGTCTCTAAGACCTAATGGAGATTATGGAAAGATTCCTGATTTTAAAGGATCAGATATTGCAGCTGAATTGTTGGCTGGAACTGATGAATGGAAGTATTCAAAAACTATTTTTTGCAGTCCTGATTCTGCTCAGATTCCAGTTCGATATCTTGCTTTAAAGGAAAATAAGAATCTCATTATGGCAAGCCCTAACCTGGAACATGGATATCTCTTTCTTGAGGGAAACAAGTTAGATGGAAAAGAAAGAGAAGCGTCAACAAAGGAAGGAGCATTCAATCATTGCTCTAAGTTTTTTGATTTCGGTGAAGGCAGTTCATTTGACATAGCTATTGATATGGTAGTTGAAGGTTCTGTTGCTGTAGATAGGTGTGGAAACCGCATTGGAAAAGGAAAGGGATATGGAGATAGGGAAATCGAAGACCTTTTTAATAAGAATCTCATTAATGAAGACACTCCTTTAGTAACTACCATTCATCCGTTTCAATTGATTGATCATATTCCAATGGAAAGCCATGACAGAAGATTGAATATGATTGTAAGCACTGATGAAGTTATCAGGATTTAATTTTAATTTTCAAATATTTTTATATTCTATTTTTTTCTATTTTTCACTCATTTTTTATCATATTTGAAATATTTTAGAAATATTTATTAACATTCAAAACTAAAATAGTTTTAAGTAGTTTAAACTACTACTGAATTCTTATTCATTTAAGAATTAACACATGTGTTAAAAAAATTTAGGTGATTATAATGGCAGATTTAAAAGGTACTAAAACCGAAGCTAACTTAGCAGCAGCTTTTGCTGGTGAATCTCAAGCTCATGCTAAATACCAATATTTCGCAAGTAAAGCTAAAAAAGAAGGATACGTACAAATCCACGATATCTTTATGGAAACTTCCAAAAACGAAAAAGAACATGCAAAAATCTGGTTCAAACTTTTACACGATGGAGAAGTTCCAGACACTATTGCTAACTTAAACGCAGCCGCTGATGGTGAAAACGAAGAATGGACTGCAATGTACAAAGAATTCGCAGAAACCGCAAGAGAAGAAGGTTTCGATGAAATCGCAGGTTTATTCACCATGGTTGGTAACATCGAAAAAGAACACGAAGAAAGATACAGAGCTTTACTCGCTAATGTTGAAGGCGAAACTGTATTCAAAAAAGAAGAAGAAATTGAATGGAAATGTATTAACTGTGGTCACATAATTAAAGGAACCGATGCTCCTGTAATTTGCCCAGTATGTAAACACCCTCAATCTTACTTCGAAGAAAGAGCAACCAACTTCAAATAAGTTGATTGATTTTCGCTATTAATGATTTTTCATTAATAGCATTTTTTATATTTTTTAGCTATTTTTATTAAATTTCAATTTAACTAACAATAATTATTAATCTATTTTTTTGGTGATGAAAGTGTCTAAAGATGATAATTGTCAAATTGATGATAATTGTTCCAATGGTACTTGTGCACCAGTAAGTCCATTTTCAAAAGAAGGGGCTTTATTTTTAGTTTTCATTGCTGTTTTATTTGTTATTCTATTTTTTATATTGCATGCATTTTCTTATATTTGAGTATGGTGAAGGTATTGTTATGAAGGACATGTGGGGATTGACTGTTAGAGGAATCTGTGAGTATAATGGCAAGATATTGCTCCTTAAGTTAAGGTCCATTTCAGCTCATGATCCTGGCAAATGGGAAATTCCTGGTGGAAAAGTTAAGAAAAATGAGTTCTTTGATGATGCTTTAAAAAGAGAGTATATGGAAGAGACTGGCCTTGAAATAGAGATAGATTCATTATACAATGCCATTCAAAAGGATTACACTGCATGCAAAACTGGAGAAAGCATAAAATCCATCCAACTGATTATGAAAGTCAGTGTAAAAACTGATGAAATTGTTATAAGTGATGAACATTCTATGTATGGATGGTTTACAAAAGAAGAGATTAAGAATATGATTGAAAATAATGAATTAACTCCTCCAGCAATCAATGCTTTCTTAAGGTAAATGTTATTTTAATCAATCGTTTTTTTAATTATTTTATATTAAATTTTTTAGCTATTTTTTTCTGCTTTTTATAGAGAACATATTAACTTTTTTTACTATTAATCCATATTCTCCTCTTCAAGCATTTCCTCT
>JAEEWY010000203.1 GCA_016291275.1 Methanobrevibacter sp.
AAATCTTTTTTAATTTTTTTTAGTAATATTTTTTAGTAATATATTTAAATAATGTCTTTAAATTATAACTTTTTTATATTATATTTTTTATCTTAAATATATTTTTTAGATTTATTTAAAAAGAATTACTCAAATTAATATCATTAAGTTTATTTATATAAAATATAAATATATTTATCATGAATGATTTATTTTATATCTTGGATGCATCTGCATTTATCAATGGCTTTGAACCAAAAAGCCAATTTAACTTCACTGTTTCTGAGATAACTGATGAAGTTAAGGACTTGAAATCCAAGATATTGTTAGATCAAGCTATTGAAGAAGGAAAAATAATAATAAAAGAGCCAAAAGAAGAGTTTATTAAAGAATTGGATGAAATAATCTCCAAATCTGGAGATGACTTGCGTTTATCCGAAGCGGATAAAAAACTGTTGGCTTTAGCTTTAGACTTAAAGAGTGAAAATGAAAACATTAAGGTTTTAACTGATGATTATTCAATGCAGAATGTTTTGAAAATCATTGATATTCCATATGGCAGCATAATTACTGAAGGGATAAAGGGAATATACAATTGGGTTAAAACATGTGAAGGGTGCAAGAAGGAGTTTGATGCAGATTATCCTTTCGATGATTGTGAAATATGTGGGTCTAAAGTTTTTAAAAGAAGAATAAAAACCTATTAAACTGTATTTGGTGTGAATATGGAGATTGGTGTTGTTGTACATGGTCCAGGAATAGTTGATTCAGGTTGGGCCAAAAAGATTATTGATATTCTATCTAATTTTGGTAACGTCAGTTGTCGTTTAGGGGGAACAATGGGCAGAACAGCAGTAATTGATGCTGGATTGGAGGATATCATTGACATATCATTAAAATTATTGCCTAGTCAATCATTGGAGTTGTTCAATAGGGAACATGCTGATGTCATTTTCCTATTGAATTATGGAAAGTCTCCTGAAACTGGACGTGTTTTTGGTTATAAGGTATTTACTCATTATTTCAAGCAACTTTCCAATGAGGATTTCTTGGCTACCAATCATAAATCATTGTATGAATCAAGCATTCCTGTTATTCAAATAGAAAGGCCTGGAGAGGAAGATGGTGCAATCATCAGTTGGAATGTGGTCTTAAACGAGCAATTGGCTAAAGGCAAAAAGAGCAAAAGGGCACGTTTAGGCTTAGGCGACAAGAACATGCTCGAATCCCTTTCATTTAACTTTGAAGAATTGTTTGATGGCTTAAAGGCAGCTTTGGATTTAATTGAAGTCACACCTGAAGAAGTTGTTTCAGACTATTTCTCAAACAATCAGGAAAGCGAAGATGAAAAATCCATTGAAAACTTATTGCAATCCTATGATGATTATGAAACCAGCCATTACACTTACCGTAAGATTCATGGTGTAAGCCCTGATGAAAATATCTTCATTAATGGAATTGTTGTTGGCTATTCCAATGCAGATTCAATTGTCCTGATTGCACGTGATGGAATGATTGTAGACATTATCAACGGTACCATAAAATATCATGGTCTGGAAAAATTAGGGCCAGTTGATTTGGAAAGGATTATTGTGAAAACAGGATTGCTAAGAAAATCTGAGGACGTTAATCCGAGGATATTGTCTCATAATGATATTTATGTAAAGGATACTGAAAGAAATCTTTATTCCGGTGAAATTTCTGAGGATGAGTATTCATTTAAAGTGGCTTATGTGGATCATGCCGCTTATGACATTTATAAATTCAAGGACTTTGACTTGGTTGTTACAATTGGTGATGACACTTCATTGGTCGCTTCTGACATTTTGTACAGATTCAATATTCCAATCATTGGAATCATTGATGGGGATTTGGATAAGGTTGTTGAAAACGGCTTTGTCAATGAAAAATCAATATTCATTGAAGTCGCTTCCGGTTTTGATGATATTGTCGGCCAATACATCAATGAGGAAATATTCATGTCAAAGGACACTTTTGAAATGCCTTTTGATGAGGAAGCAAATTCTGTAGAGGAATTCAAAACAGTTATCTTCAATGTTTTTAAGGATCATCTTATTGAGAAAGTAAAGGACATCGTTCCAAGCTTTGTAGAGAAGGATTGCGATTATAATGTAATTGACACCTATCATGAGGTTGTTGATGAAAATCCTGATCTTGTTGAAAACCTGGATGAGTTTATCGATGGATTTGAATATGAGTCCTTTGAGGAAGGAGAAGAAG
>JAEEWY010000204.1 GCA_016291275.1 Methanobrevibacter sp.
AACTATTTTTTTATTATTTTCAAAACCATTCACTCTTTCAATTTTTTAACTTATTTTTTTAAAAAGTATTTTATAATTAAAATACAAATATAATAATGTTATATTAATTTAATTAATCGCTGATGATTATTATCATTGCTTATTTGTTATTTTTTTATTATTAATTGGTGGAATCTTATGAATGTTGATAAATTAGTTGGCAATACCCCAATGATTAAGATTGATTATGAATATGATGGCAAAAAGGGAAGCATTTATTCTAAAGTTGAATATTACAACTATTCTGGAAGCATTAAAGACAGGATAGCATTATACATTATCCAAAAAGAAAAGGAACGAGGAAACTTAAAGGATGGCCAACCTATCATAGAGGTTACAAGCGGAAACACTGGAATCGCTTTCAGTGCAATTGGAGCGCTTTTTGGTCATGAAGTACATATTTTCATGCCTGATTGGGTATCCCTTGAAAGGATGAAACTTATTGAAATGTACGGTGCAAAAATCCATCTTGTATCTAGAGAGGATGGAGGATTTAAAAAAGCTCTTGAACTTGTAGATGAGTTTGCAGATGAAATAGGTGCTTATAAGCCTCTTCAGTTTGACAATGAATTGAATGTTGAAGCCCAATATATGACTACCGGAAAGGAAATTGTTGATGCAATTCCTGACGTGAATGCATTTGTTTCAGGAATCGGAACCGGTGGAACACTTATGGGAATCGGTAAAAGACTAAAGGATCATAATCCTGATGCTAAAGTCTTTGCATTGGAACCAAGCACATTATCCATTCTTAAGATGGGAATGGATGAAGGAAGCCATTTGATTGAAGGTATTGGAGATGACTTCATTCCTGGAATCGTTGATGAGGAATTGATTGATGACATTGTCTTGATTCATGATTGTGATGCAATCAACATGTCTAAAAGGATTGCTCAGGAATTAGGATTGGGAATTGGAATTTCAAGCGGTGCAAACTTCTTGGCAAGTGTAATCATGGACAATGATGACTTGAAGATTGCAACAGTCTTCCCAGATGACAACAAGAAGTACATAACAACCAAATTGTCTGAACCTATTGATGAAGATTCTAAATTGATTTCCAATCATATCAAGCTTATAGGTTTTGAAGTTATTTAACTAAAACTGCATATTAATTTCACAAAATTTCATAGAAAAGGGGAATTTCATGTTTTTAACTAAAGAAGAAGAAAAGATGGCTAGTGGTGAATATGGAGAAACCATTAGAAAGAGTATGGATATCTTAATTGCATTGGGAGACATTTACGGTGCAGAGAAATTCGTAGACATCAAGTCTGCTCAAGTCTCTGGAGTATCCTATAAGACCATAGGCCAAGCAGGTCTTGAATATCTTGAAGACTTGGCTAGAACTGCTGAAATCATTTATAATGAAAACGGTACAATAAGCGATAAAAGCGGAATTGCAACAATATCTGCAACACTTAACCCTGCAGGAACTGATCTTGACAATTGGGAAGATTTCGGTTTTCCTCCAGAGTTCGCTAAAAAGCAAGTTGATATCTGCAATGCTTATGGAGCACTTGGAATAAGCACTACCTGTACATGCACTCCTTACTTGATTGGAAACGTTCCAAGATTCGGTGACCATGTTTCCTGGTCTGAATCCTCTGCAGTTGCTTATGTAAACTCTGTAATCGGCGCAAGAACCAATCGTGAAGGAGGTCCTGGAGCATTAGCCGCAGCTATTGTAGGAAAGACTCCTTTATACGGATTCCATTTGGATGAAAACAGAACCGCTAGCTTGCTTGTTGATGTGGAATGTGAACTTGAAAGGGCTGATTTCGGTGCTTTAGGTTATGCAGTAGGTCAAGTGGTTAAGGATGGAGTTCCTTACTTTAAAATGCAAAACAAGTCTTATCAGGTTGAAAATGGTAATCTTAAAGCTCTTGGTGCAGCGCTTGCATCTTCAGGTGCAGTGGCTTTATACCATGTTGAAGACATCACTCCAGAGTACAAGTTTGCTGACATTGGAAATGCTGATGATAAGATCACAATCACTAAAGATGATATAATTGAAACAAGAGAAAAACTTAGCAGTGCTGAAGGATATGCAGATTTGGTCTGTTTAGGATGTCCTCATGCATCTCTTGAAGAGGTGAAAGAGGTAGCAGAAATCGTCAAAGGCAAGAAAATCAAAAATGAGCTTTGGGTTTGCACTTCAATCA
>JAEEWY010000205.1 GCA_016291275.1 Methanobrevibacter sp.
ATCATTTTTCAATCATTCAATCTCACTGAACAAAAGAATGTCTTAAACAATGTCGAACTAGCAGATGAAATTAATCCTGATTCAAAAATATCAAAAGAAGAAAGAAGAACGAACGCAAGTGATTTACTTAAACTTGTTGGACTTGAGGATAAATTAAAAGCTTATCCAAGTCAATTATCAGGAGGACAGAAACAAAGAGTTGCAATCGCCAGAAGCTTGATGACTGATCCTGAGGTATTACTTTCTGATGAGGCAACAAGTGCTCTTGATCCTGATACAACAAAGGCTATTTTAGAATTGCTTAGGGACTTAAACAAGAAGTTAGGACTTACTATTATCATCATCTCTCATCAAATGGAAGTGATTGAATCAATCTGTAATAAAGTAGCTATTATTGATCATTCTGAGATTGTAGAGAATGGAAGTGTCTATGATATTTTCCTTTCACCAAAAACAAAAATTGCGAAGAAGTTAATCTATTCTAAACACCTTGTAACCCGTTTAGATGAGGAAAAAATGATTAAGCTAATTTTTAATGGAGAGGTCAATAAACCCCTAATTTCTAATATCGTGCAAGATTGTAATATCTTAGTGTCTATTGAATATGCCGACACAAGAACAATTGAAGGAAAGGTATATGGACAGATTGTGTTTAATCTACCATACTATGATTCTGATATTGAAAAATTAAAGCGATATTTAGAATTAAATAATATTAATTATGAGGAGGTGTCTAGAAGTGAATTGGAATAATATTTTGGAAGCATTTAAAGATACCTTACTTATGACAACAATTTCGACCCTTATTGCGTATGTTTTAGGTCTTCCAATTGGTGTTTTGTTGTATGTGACATCAAAAAAAGGATTAAAACCTAATCCAATTATTAACACAATATTAGGTACGATTGTGAATATTTTTAGATCAATACCTTGTTTGATACTAATTATAATCTTAATTCCCCTTACAAATTTTGTGTTTGGAAAGGGATCTTGGTCAGGTAATTGGTATTCAATGATTGTTCCACTAGTATTTGCATCCTTTGCGTTTATTGCAAGAATGGTTGAACAATCTCTATCAGAGGTTAATTTAGGAGTGATTGAGGCAGCAAAAAGCTTAGGTGCTAGCAACTGGCAAATCATTATATCAGTTTTATTGGTTGAGGCGAAACCTTCACTTATTTCCGGATTCGCTGTTACTGTAGTTTCTATCATTGGTTATACTTCATTTGCTGGATATATTGCAAGTGGTGGTTTAATAGTAGAAGCATTTAATTTAGGTTATTATGGAACACAAAAATTAGGTATGTGGATCTGCATTTTATTTGTAGTGATTATCGTGCAAGTTATCCAAGAGGGTGGCTTATTAATTTCAAAAAGAATTGATAAAAGGAGAAAGTAAATTATGAAAAAATTATTATTATTTGTTGTTGTATTATTATGTGCATTAGCACTTGTTGGCTGTAAGAAAGATGAAAAAACAATCGTGGTTGGTGCTACTCCATCACCTCATGCTGAAATTTTAAATTCCGAAGCATTCAAAAATTATGTTGAATCTAAAGGCTATAAACTTGAAGTAAAGGTTTATCAAGACTATGTTACTCCAAACAAAGCTTTATCAGATGGTGGAATTGATGCAAACTATTTCCAACATATCCCTTATTTAACAGAAGAATGTGAAACAAAGGGTTATAAATTAAGCGCTGCTTGTGAAGTTCATAATGAACCATTAAACCTATATGGTAAAACTAAGACTAATGATTTCTCAAATAAAACAATCTTCATCATTAATGATGTATCTAATGTTGAAAGAGCATTAAAATTATTAGTTGCTAATGGTATTATTACTACATATTCAGTTGAAAACTTTGATGCCCAAAATCCAGTTTATACATCAGCTATTAATGCGAAAATTCAATGCATCGATGCTGGTTTATTACATGCAAAGGTAGATGAAGGTGAATATGCAGTTATTCCTGGAAACTATGCACTTACTGCATGGAATGCTACAAAGGCTAGTGAATATAAGATCTTTGGTGAATCAACTGAGGTTGCATATCCTAACGTTTTAGCTGTTAGAAGTGAAGATATTGACAGTGAAAAAGTTAAAATTTTATGTGAAGCATTCGCTTCAAAAGAAGTAAAAGAATTCATTGAAAATACATATGGACCAACAGTAAATTACTGCTATAAGGACCT
>JAEEWY010000030.1 GCA_016291275.1 Methanobrevibacter sp.
TCATAAATGAGCTCAGCCACTTTATAAACAACATGAATTTCCGGATCGAAGTCTCTAAAAATCAATATAAACACCAATATAAAAAATTAATTTAATTAAAATATTAAAATAATACAATTGAAAATAATCAAAATTGATAAAAAATAATATAAAATAATATAAAGTAATATAAAATAAAAATACCTATTCTTTAGACATTCTTACCTTTTTAGCAATATTTTTTGCAATTGTCAAAGCGCAAACTCCTGCACCGAATCCATTGTCAATATTGACAACAGCCAAACCGGGAGCGCAAGACTGCAACATTGAATACAATGCCGCTTTTCCATCTGCACCGATACCATACCCTACAGATGTTGGAACCGCAATTACAGGAACATCCACCAATCCTGCAACTACAGAAGGCAATGCCCCTTCCATACCTGCACAGACAATGAACGCACAGACATCCTCTTCAACCATGTGGGCAATCTGTGGGAATAGCCTATGGATTCCTGCAACACCAATATCATAGGAACTGATGACTTCACATCCTCCCTGTTCGACAATGACTTTCGCTTCTTCAGCAATTGGAATATCAGAGGTTCCAGCAGTCAAAAGCCCTACCTTGCCGTATTCAGGATTGAAGTCAACTAAAGAATCCTTATAGATTATAAGAATTTTAGCTCTCTTATTATAATCAAACTTAATTCCCTTTTCAAAAAGATAATCCAAATCCTTTTCCAATGATTCATACCTTTCTTTGGATAATCTTGTAATAATGATATTGTTTTTTAAATCAATTGAATCATTGCCAGATCCTTGCTTTTCAAAAAATCTTTTGATGATGGTTAGCAAATCATCATAATCCTTGCTATCTGCTAAAATAGCTTCAGGAAATCCAGTCCTATCCTTACGGGAAGTGTCAATTTGAGCCACATCATCTAATTGGCGAATGCTTTCAGCCTTTAAAAGAGTCTCACATTCTTCAATTGAAATTTTGCCTTCAGCAAGACTTTTAAGAATTTCTTTCATTTTATCACAAACATTATAAAATAAATTTATCATTAAAATCGAAAATATTATATTAAAAAGATTTATAATTACTATAATATATAATTATTATATTGATTATTTATTATGATATTTTTTATTATGGTATTTTTTATTAATGATATTTTTTATGATTATTAATTTTTATTTATGATTTTATTTTAGATGGTGACCATGAAAACAGAAAAGGTATTGGTAGAAGGGATTGTGCAAGGAGTGGGATTCAGACCCTTCGTATATAGGATAGCTACTGAATTGGAACTCTCAGGTTATGTCCGAAACTTGGGAAATGTTGTAGAGATAATCATCCAAGGTTCAGATGATAAAATAGCTGATTTCATATACAAACTCCAGAATGAGCTTCCACCAATAGCTAAAATAAACAATTTGGAAACTGAAGAGCTTTCAGATGATGAAAAATATGCTGATTTTACAATCAAGGAAAGTTCAGACAGTTTCTCTGGAACATCTGTCATTCCACCAGATTTGGCAATCTGCGATAAGTGTTTGGAAGAGATAAACGATCCAAATAACAGAAGATACAATTATCCTTTCAATGCATGTACTGATTGCGGACCTCGTTTTACTGTAATTGAAAACGTTCCATATGACAGGGATAAGACCACTATGGATGACTTCCCATTATGCGATGAATGTGAAGTGGAATACAAAAACCCATTGGACAGACGTTACCATGCAGAAGCAAGCTGTTGTGAAGTTTGTGGACCATCTTTGGAATTGTATAAGAATGATGATCAAACTCCAGTTAAGGTTGATTGCGAAGACCCATTGGAAGAAACCGCAAAACTCCTCGATGAAGGAAAGATATTTGCAATCAAGGGGATTGGAGGAACACACTTAGTGGCAAATGTAATGCTTGAGGATACTGTAAGCCTTTTAAGGGAAAGGTTAGGAAGAGAAAATCAGGCATTTGCAGTTATGAGCCCAAACATTGAAACAGTTAAAGGATATGCAATTGTATCAGATGCCGAAGAGGAAACATTATTGTCAAAAGAAAGACCTATTGTAATCCTAAAGAAGAGTGAAAGCTATGACTTTGCACAATCAGTTTCACCAGGATTGCATAACATTGGTGTGATGTTGCCATATGCCCCATTGCATCATCTTTTATTCAATCATACAGAAACTCCAGCCTACATCATGACTTCAGCAAATGTTCCTGGAGAGCCAATGATGATTACAAATGAGGAAATACTCAAAAATCTCGACACAATAGCTGACTATTACCTCATTCATAACAGAAGAATATTGAACAGATGCGATGATTCTGTAGCAAGATTCAGAAACAATGAGTTAGCATTCATTAGACGTTCAAGAGGATACACTCCAGAACCTTACGACTTGAAGGGAAAATACACAAATCTCAATCCTGAATTTGACAATCTCAATATTCTTGCACTTGGACCAGAGCTTGATGTTACATTCACAATCCTTAAGAACTCAAAGGCATATGTATCACAGCATATCGGAAATACAAACAAGTACAGAACCTATGAATTCCTGCAAGAAGCAATCAAGCATATGATGAGGATTACAAAAACAGACAGTTTCGATGCAATAGCTTGCGATTTGCATCCACAATTCTTCACCACAAAACTTGCAAGGGAATATGCAGAGGAATATGACTGCCCATTGATACAGGTTCAACACCATCATGCTCATGGAATCTCACTATTGAATGACCATTATAATAACGATAGCACAAATGATGAAATGATCATTATAGCTGCTGATGGAGTAGGATATGGTGGAGACGGCAACTCTTGGGGAGGAGAAATACTATACACAAACATTAGGGAATATGAAAGAACAGCTTCCTTAATGCCTCAAAAGATGCCTGGTGGAGACTTATGTACCAAATATCCTGTGAGAATGATGGCAGCCATATTGTCTAATCCTAACAGTGACTACGAAAGTGAAAAGTACACTGAAGACTATGTAAAGGAACTCTTGAACAATAATTACATTGACTCCTTCCAACATGGAGCAATTGAAATAAAAAGCCTGTTCAGGCAATTGGAAACCAATCTCAATGTTGGAATTAATACAAGTACCGGAAGAGTTCTTGATTCTGTTTCAACTGCACTTCACATATGTGACAAACGTAGCTACGAAGGTGAAGCTTCCATGAAATTGGAATCTTATGCATATGATTACAAGGAAGATGACACTCTAGAGGATTTCCCAATTATCATCAAGGAATACGAAGATGAAAACGGGAAAAGAATGATTCTTGACACTACAGCAATAATGAGATATGTTGTAGACAAGATTGAAGAGGGAGAAAACCTTAATAAGATAGCTGTTGCAGGGCAAAAGGCTGTTAGCATTGGACTTGCAAAGCTTGCTATAGAATCTGCTAGAGAAAAAGGAATCAAAACAATTGGTGCAACTGGTGGAGTGTTCTATAACGAGGCAATCACATCACATATCAAGGATGCAATAGAAAAAGAAGGATTTGAATTTATCCAACACATCAACTCATGTCCTGGAGACGGATCAGTATCCTTAGGACAAGCAATAGTTGCTGGAGTAAATTTAAAGAATCTTTGAAAATAAGCTGATTGAAAATAAGATAAAATAAAATATAAAATATATATTATTTATAATTCTATTTTATTATTATTTTATTATTATTTTATTTTTTAATTAATTCTATTTTTTATAAAAAGAGTAAAAAAGAGTGAAATGAGAAAGATAATAAAAATATAATAAACATTATATTATTAATATATCTTTATAAAAATTATTATAATATGATATTATAATACTTATTTTTATCAATATTTTTCAAATAATCTAATATCTATTATAAGTTCTTTCTAAAATGTATTCTGCTCTTTCCTTTAAGTTGTCATATAAACGTATTTGGGCTTTCAATTCCTCAATAGCTTCTGTATGACCTTGATCTATTCTCTTTTCAATATCCAATAATTTAGACCACTCATCACCAGAAGGCAATTGTTTGATATCATTATGAGGATTTAATAAATCTTCAGAAAAAGATACATTGAATGAGTTTTTAGTAATTGTAATATGCACATTCACATCATTTGGCATGTCATAATACTTACGTGGACGACCTCTAACCACTTTTTTTGTTGAAGATGTTAAAATACCGACATCTTCCATAGCCCTTAAATGCTCAATGATAGCTTTCTGACCTATTTGGAGCTCTTGAGATATTTCACTAACAAATCTTGGCTCTTCCCTTAAGAGATCCATGATATCACGTCTAGTCTTACATCCCATAACATCAAGAATCGCTTCCATATCAACATCCTGTTGATTTTGGTTATGTTCCATAATTTGACCTCCACCATTTTAAAAAAGTAAATAATATATTGAATTTAATTGATATTATTTAAAATTGATTTTCTTTATATTGATATTCCTATACTTGATTCAAATTAATATTTTCATATTAATCTCTCTATACTAAAATATGGGCATAAGTATTATATTAACTTTTTGTTACTAAAAACCGAAATCTTTATATAACATTTTGTTACTATAATAAGTATAGAGAAAGATAACATTTTGTTACTTTAATATAAATTGACAAAATAAAATCTAAATCCAATGGTTATTTATTAAAAGCAGGACTTAAACAAATCAAAAAATCAAAGTTCTCTTGATAAATAGCCTAAACTCAAAAAGTTATTATAAGAAACCTATAAAATTCTAATAAATAATAACAAACTGGATAAACACAAATCAAAGAACATTTCAAAATCCTCTTAAAAAAATCACACTATAAACAAAGATTTTCTTAGATTTAATACACACCTTAAATCTAAAAATCAAAAACACTTTTCTATTAACCCATATAATAGAAAATCCCAAATCTAAATTCTTTGATTAAAGTCAAAATATTAAAGGAGCTTATCGCTCTCTTTCTCTTATTATAATACTTTATGATAAATTCATTAAAGGTGAATAAATGGCTAAGAAAAATAAAACTAAATCTGAAGAAGAAATTGATGAGGAAGATCAATCCAAACTTCAGGAAAAAGAAGAAAGCCCTTCTGAATCTAAAGAAGAGTCTTCACAAGAAGATGGCAAAGAAGAACCATCAAATGAAGATGAAGGTGAAGACAGCGAATTAGATAAATTAAACAAAGACCTTGAGAGGAAAGATGAAGAAATCATAGAGCTTAAATCCCATATTCAAAGACTTCAAGCAGACTTTGATAACTTTAGAAAACAAGGAGAAAAACAAAAGCAAGACCTAATAAGATATGCAAATGAAGGTCTTATTGTAAAATTCCTTGATATCTATGAGGATATGGAAAGGGCTCTTGAAAACTCAAGCAATGAAGAGGAACTTAGAGAAGGTTTGGAATTAATTTATTCTAAAATGAAAAATACTTTAGAAAAGGAAGGTGTTGAAGAGATTCCTGCAGTAGGAGAAAAGTTCGACCCATTCAAGCATGAAGCTTTGCTTACTGTAGACAGTCCAGATCATGAAAACAACGAAATCGTTGATGAACTTATGAAAGGATACACCTTAAAGGATAAGGTAATCAAATACTCTAAAGTTAGAGTTTGCAAAAAAGCTAAAAAAGAAGAATAATAACAATAATAAAAAATAATTAAAAAAATTAAAATTCATATTTATAAATTATTTTAAAATTAAATAAAAATTAAAATTAAAATAATTTCTTTAATCAAATATTTTAAAACTAAAAAATATCTTAAATGATTGAAATATTTGAAAATTAAAAAATTAAAAAAATCAAAATAACTTTTATTAAAAAACAAAATGTAAAGGTGAAAACTATGTCTGATACTAAAAAAGAAAAAATTATTGGAATTGACTTAGGTACTAGTAACTCTGCAGCATCTGTACTTGTTGGTGGTAAACCTACCGTTATCCCAAGTGCAGAAGGTGCAAGCCAATACGGTAAAGCATTCCCAAGTTATGTTGCATTCACTGAAGACGGTCAACAATTAGTTGGTGAACCAGCAAGAAGACAAGCTGTTACCAACCCAGAAAACACCATCAGTGCAATCAAAAGAAAAATGGGTACCGATTACAAAGTAACTATCCAAGGCAAACAATACACTCCACAAGAAATCTCTGCAAAAATCTTGCAAAAGATCAAAAAAGACGCAGAATCCTTCTTAGGAGAACCAATCGAAAAGGCAGTTATTACCGTACCTGCTTACTTTGACGACAACCAAAGAACTGCAACCAAAGACGCAGGAACCATTGCAGGTCTTGATGTAGTAAGACTTGTAAACGAACCAACTGCAGCAAGTTTAGCTTACGGTATCGACAAGCAAGATGACGATGATGACGTTAACATTTTAGTATTCGATTTAGGTGGAGGTACCTTAGACGTAACCATTATGGAATTTGGTGGAGGAGTATTCGAAGTACAATCCACTAGTGGGGACACTCAACTCGGTGGTACCGACATGGACAACGCTTTAATGAACTACTTAGCAAGTGAATTCAAAGCTGAAACCGGAATTGACTTAATGACTGATGACCAAGCAGTCCAAAGATTAAGAGAAGCAGCTGAAAAGGCAAAAATCGAATTGTCCACTACCTTAACAAGTGAAGTAAACTTACCATTCATTTGCATGGGAAATGACGGCAAACCTCACAACTTAATTAACAATTTAAGTAGAGCAAAATTAGAAGAATTAGTAGATCCTATCGTAAACAAATGTGGTCAACCTATCAAACAAGCATTAGACGATGCAAAAATGACCAAAAATGACATTGACAAAATCATCCTTGTTGGTGGACCTACCAGAATGCCAATCGTACAAAAATTCGTGGAAAACTTCATTGGTAAACCTGTAGAAAGAGGAATTGACCCAATGGAATGTGTAGCAATGGGTGCAGCTATTCAAGGTGGAGTACTCGCTGGAGAAATCAAAGACTTAGTTCTCTTAGACGTTACCCCATTATCCTTAGGTATTGAAACCTTAGGTGGAGTATCAACTACCCTTATTGAAAGAAACACTACAATTCCTGCTAAAAAATCTCAAATCTTCTCAACTGCAGCTGACAACCAACCTTCTGTAGACATTCACGTAGTTCAAGGGGAAAGAAAAATGGCAGCAGACAACACCACTCTTGGAAGATTCCAATTAGTAGGAATACCTCCTGCACCAAGAGGAATGCCTCAAATTGAAGTAACCTTCGATATTGACGCAAACGGTATTATCAATGTAACTGCTCAAGACAAAGGAACCGGTAAGGAACAATCCATTACCATCACCTCTTCAACTAAATTGACTGATGAAGAAATCGAAAAAGCAGTTAAAGAAGCTGAAATGAATGCTGAAGCAGACAAGAAGAAACAAGAAGAAATTGAAGTTAGAAACAATGCTGACTCCATGATCTACACTGCAGAAAAAACCATCAATGAAGAGGAAATCAAAGACAAAGTCTCTGATGACGAAAGATCCAACATTGAAAGATTAGTTGCAGAACTTAGAGAATTAATCAGCGGCGATGACATTGCAGCAATCAAAGAGAAAACCGATGAACTTACCAAAGTGGTTCAAGACATCGGTGCAAGAATCTACCAAGAAGCTGCAGCAGCTCAACAAGCAGCACAAGATGCAGCTGGAGCAGCAGGTGCTGATCCTAACGCAGGAGCAGGACCACAAGATGACGATGACGGCACTATTGATGCTGAATTCGAAGAGAAAAAATAGATTTGAATCAAAATTAGCAGTAGATTAAAATAATTATTATAAAATTCTAATAATAATTTTTAATCTATTTATTTTTTTGATTTGTCATATTTTAATTATAACCTCTCAAAAATAGAAATAATAAATTGAATTCTTTTAGACATTCCTCCTTGATTTTTCTTAGCCACTTACAACCTTTTAATGTCTAAAGAATTCTTTTTATTAATTAAATCATTATTAAAAATAGAGAGAAAGAATCAAAAACTTGAGCAAATTAAATTAAGTTTAAATATTAAAATTAACTAATAATTAATTTAGTAACTTATCATTAGTTAAAATTTAATTAAATTATTTTATTTTATGAAAAAATTACTGAGAAAAAATTACTGATTAGGTAATTTAATTAAATTTTAATTAATAGTTCTATACTATTTTTAAAAATTAATATGAATCATTAAAAAAAATCAAGAATTAATAAATAATCAATTACAATTAATGTTTATAGGTGACGAAATGGCAGAGAAGCGTGACTATTATGAAGTTCTCGGAGTGGACAAAACCGCTGATGAGAAGGAAATTAAAAAGGCTTATCGTAAATTAGCTAGAAAATACCATCCTGATGTTGTGGAAGAGGATAAGAAAGAGGAAGCTACTGAAAAGTTCAAGGAAATCAGTGAAGCTTACGCTGTCTTATCTGATGAGGAAAAAAGGTCCAGATATGATCAATTCGGTCATGCAGGTATGGAAGGCTTCTCTAACGAGGATATCTTTAGAAACGTAAACTTTGAAGACATCTTCCAAGGATTTGGAGGAGGCGGAATAGAGGACATCTTCGATTTATTCGGATTCGGTACCGGCAGATCAAGGTCTCGCAGTTCCGGCCCAAGAAGAGGAAGCGACATTTACACTGAAGTCGAAATCACCTTGGAAGAAGCTGCAAATGGTGCTGATAAGGAAGTCACTGTAAGACACGATGTATTCTGCCCAGTCTGTGACGGTTCCAAAGCGGAACCTGGAAGTGAAGTTGAAACCTGTCCTGTCTGTGGAGGTACCGGTCAAAGAAAACAAATCAGACAAAGCCTATTTGGACAAGTCATGAATGTTGTTCAATGTGGCGAATGTAATGGTACCGGTAAGATCATCAAGGAGCCATGTCACAACTGTAAAGGTAGAGGAACCGTTAAGGAAAGCAAAACCCTCAACATCAAAATCCCAGCAGGTGTTGAAAGCGGAAACCGCTTAAGAGTCTCTGGTGAAGGTAATGTCGGAGATGTTGGCGGTGGAAACGGAGATCTTTATGTTGAGATTTACATAAAAAGACATGAATACTTTGAAAGGGATGGTGCAAACCTCTACTATGAAAAGCAAATCAGTTTCGTCCAAGCAAGTTTAGGTGACACTGTAGACATTCCAACCATCAATGGAGAAGTCGAGCTTAAGATTCCACCTGGAACCCAAAGCGGAACCACATTCAGATTAAGAGACCAAGGTATGCCTTACATGAGACGTGCTGGAAAAGGAAACCTTTATGTAAACATTACCGTTGTTGTTCCTCAAAAACTCTCCAAGGAACAGAAAAAGCTATTGATCCAATTTGGAGAAATCAGCGGAGACGAAATAAAAGTCTACAAAAAGGGACTCTTTGACAAGGTTAAAGATGCCATCAATAACTAAACAATTTAACTAATCAATAGATGTTTGATTCAAACATCTAATTTTCTTATTTTTTTAAATTTTAATTTTTCGAATTTTATCAATTTTCTATTTTCTATTTTTATTCTAATTTATTATCTTATTTTCCAACCTATTTTTTATAAAATTTTACTAAAATTAAAAATTTTTATCTTTATGTATAGATACTCTTAATTTAAAATATATAATTGAAAAAATAATTCAATTAAATGAGAGTTATACATGATTAAAATATAGTTTACTTAACAAACCATGATTTTAAATGTATCTTAAATCAATTAAGTTGAATGAAAATTTTTAGCAAAAAATCAACATATCAAAATTGAAGATTTTCAGCCAAAATCATGTCAAATATTAATAATTATGAAAAACAAATAGAGTATAGTAAAAATTTAATAGGCAAGATTATGATGTACAGTATAAAAATGCGATGCTCAAAAGGAGGCCCTCATGAAGAAGGGGGAAAACATATCTCTGGAGCAGAACGTGTTTTAAGAGAAGATGAAATCGAAGATGAATTGATCAATGTTTACAGAAGGGCAATCACTCATGAGAGAGGAAAGCCAGACTTTATAAATTTAAAGATTGAAAAAATAGATGAAGAGGATATCATCTATAAGAAAAGACTAAACATTAATGAGCATCACGTAGAATCCAAAGAAGATGGATTGGATCTTGCGAAGGAATTATTAATGGACAATGCAGTGAGTGAAGAATCTGCAGAAATGGCTATCCAAAATTTACAAGACCTTGAAGAAAGCATGCATGGAGCTATGCTTATCGATAAAGACACAGGTAAGAGAATAGACGATAAAGGAATTAAGGGAGTTAGGGTAACAGGAATAGCTAGTGCAGACATAAGAAATTATAAGGAATCATTGAAAAATGATGGAAGGGAAGGTCTCCATCTTGAAGAGGCACTGATTCTTGCATCCAAAATAGCAAGCTGCAAAGGAATAGTTGCAGAATTATGCTGGTCCGATGACCCAAGTTATGTAATAGGATACGTAGGAACAAAGGACAATTATGAACGTATTCCTATCCTAAAGGATGAAGGAAATCCTATTGGAGGAAGAGCATTCTTTGTTGACACCAATCAATTGAATGATGATTACACTTTAGATGATTTAATAGATTATCTTGAAAATCAAATCGTACTTATTGAATAAATTTTTTTTAAGGATGATATTATGAATCCAAATCTTGAAAATAAACTTAAAGAAGAACTTGATGAACTTAAAACTAATAATCTTCTAAGAACAGTAGATGATTTAAGGTTTATCTCTTCTACAAAAGCCATTGATAATGATGGAAATGAATTTCTTGTATTTGGAACCAATAACTATCTTGGCTTAACACATCATCCAGATGTAATTAAAGCAGCTCAAGAAACAAGTGAAAGTGGAACAGGTTCAACTGGTTCAAGACTGACAACAGGAGCTTCTTTTGAGGCTAGAGAACTTGAAAACAATATCTCAGAGTTTAAAAACGTTGAATCCACACTTATTTTTAATACAGGATATATGACTAATTTAGGAGTGATTTATGCTCTTACTAAGGAAAATGATGTCATATTTTCAGATCAATTGAATCATGCAAGCATTATAGATGGAACAAGAATCTCTAAAGCTAAAGTAAAAGTCTACAAACATAAGGATACAAAAGACCTCGAGAATCTTATTTTAGATGAAATTGAATCCAAAAAAGATTCCAACCTATTTATTGTGAGCGATGGAGTATTCAGTATGGATGGGGACATTGCCCCACTTCCAGAACTTGTGGAAATAGCCGACAAATACAACTGCACTCTTATAATCGATGAGGCACATGCAACTGGAGTTATCGGGAAAACAGGTAAGGGAACAGTTGAATACTATAAGGACAAGACTGGAATTGACTTAACTGACTCAGTTGATTTGCAAATAGGAACCTTAAGCAAGGCACTTGCATCAGAAGGAGGATTTGTTTGTGGAAAACAAGTCTACATCGATTATCTTATAAACAAATCAAGGCCTTTCATTTTCGCAACTGCACTTTCTCCAGCAACAATAGCTAGTGCAAATGCTGCTTTAAACTTACTTAAAGAAAATAGTGAAGAATATCTAAATAATCTAAATTCAAACACAAGTCTTATGAGAAAGCTGCTTTGTGATGCTGGATTGAACATTGTTGATGGAGAAACACCAATTATACCAATCATCATAGGCCCTGCAGAATTGGCAAACAAAATCTCAAAAGAATTGGAAAAAGAAGGAATTATAGTATCCGCTATCAGACCACCATCAGTTCCTAAAGATATGAGTAGATTAAGATTAACAGTTATTGCCACCCATACAAAAGATGAAATAGAATACACTGCTCAAAAAATTATTGAAATTTGGAATATTCTAAATAAAAATTAATATAAAAATAGAGAAAATAATGGTCTGCCGAGAGTAACCTATATAAAATCGTATGGGTTAGCTAAATTTAAATAGCAGAAAATGCATATTATTAATTATGACCACCAAAAGAAAATTTTCCGAAACAGACCATAAATTAAGCATGATGATCACCAGAAGAAATTTATCTAAAGGTACAATAAAAAGCTATGATATTGTCTTTAATGAAATA
>JAEEWY010000206.1 GCA_016291275.1 Methanobrevibacter sp.
AAAGGAGTGTAAATATCATCATTTCGGATTTCTTTTATTGCTTCTTCACTGTGTGAAATAACATACAATTGAATTTTTTCAGACATACTAAAACCATAAATAATTAACGTCTCATATCCTTATGGAGCAATCCCATATAAATATGAACATAAGCCCATCTTACAATAGCTCTTTTTACAATCCACATATGAACATTAAGTCTTAATCCATTGACTTTAAGTTCAGACTCCTTAACCTTAAGATTTTGCTTATCCATCCATACATCAAAAAGTCTTTCAGTTAAAAAACCATAGATTCTTTTCTGATAGTCATCGTATCCAGTCATATCCACTCTTTTTTCAACTTCAGCAAGTATTGGGAATACCCATTCACAGTACGGATCTATGACTTCCTTCTTTGCGATGAACATGTTATAATAATAAAGGTCTTTTCCGTTTACAACTTTTTTATAGCTGTCAAGATACTCTGGACATTGTTCTCCAATTACCTCTTCACATAAATCAAGGTCTTTTGCATAGTTCCAATGGTCATAATCTTCATAGACAGAACCTAAAAGAGCAGTGGTTTTCTTAGGAAGAATGATATCATAATCTTTGAAAATTTCTCCCAATTCCTTTCTTTCAAGTCTTTTTCCAAGTCTCCATTTTGCAAAATAACGTCTATAATGAACTAAACCGATAATGTCTGCAGTACTGTTTTTCCACATCCAGTACAATCCAGTAAGTTCACAGTAAGAAGAGTTTTTACTTGAAATATTATCACCGGTATCATCACTTACAAAACCTAGATTATCTTTTCCATCTCTACCTACAAAAAGAGGAACATAAACATCATTTGCATCTATATCCCTAATATCCTCTTCGCTATGTGATACAACATAAACTTGAATCTTTTCATTTGAATCTTTCATGCTTTCTGCCCTTAAATGCTTAAAAATATATAAAAATAATCAATTATAAACTATTCACTAATTTCAATGCCTCTTCAATTACTTTCCACATATCAAAGTATTGATACATTCCAAGCCTTCCACCGAAGATGACCTTGTCTTCTTTGGCTGCCAATTCATTATATTTAGCAAACAACTCACTGTTTTTCTCATCATTCATCGGATAATAAGCCTCTTCTCCCTTTTCCCAAGCTTTTGGATACTCTCTTGTGATTACTGTCTTATCGCTTTCAGCATTCTCAAAGTGCTTATGTTCAATGATTCTTGTAAATGGAGTTTCCCTATCAGTGTAATTGATGACCGCATTTCCCTGATAGTTTTCAATATCAAGAGTTTCAAATTCAAAATCAAGGCCTCTGTATTCAAGCTCTCCAAAGCAATAGTCATAATACTGATCAATCATTCCAGTGAAGAGGACCTTATCAGCAATAGCTAAAAACTCTTCCTTTTCATCAAAGAAATCTGTATTCAATCTTACTTCAACACCATCCAGCATCTTTTCAATGATCTTAGTGTATCCCCCAATTGGGATTCCTTGATATAAGTCATTAAAGTAATTATTATCAAAAGTAAATCTAACAGGCAATCTTTTTATGATAAAAGCAGGAAGCTCTGTACAATCTCTTCCCCATTGCTTTTCAGTATAACCTTTCACAAGCTTTTCATAGATATCTTTACCAACAAGTGAAATTGCCTGTTCTTCAAGATTGGTAGGATTTATAATATTGGCTTCATATTTTTGCTCTTCAATCTTTGCCTTTGCTTCCTCAGGAGTCTTCACTCCCCACATTTGATAGAATGTATTCATATTGAAAGGAAGGTTGTATAATTCACCCTTGTAATTGGCAACAGGGGAATTTGTGTAACGATTAAAATCAGCAAATTGATTGATGTAATCCCATATCTCCTTATTATCCGTATGGAATATATGTGCACCATATTTATGTACATTTATTCCATGTTCTGATTCTGTATAGACATTTCCACCAACATGATTTCTCTTTTCAATGACTAAACATTTCTTGCCTCTTTTAGTCATTTCATATGCAAATACAGAACCAAACAATCCTGATCCAACAATCAAATAATCATACTTCATAAATACACCATTGAATGAATAATAAAAATAGTTTTTTAATTATTATTAATATTTGTCATTATCTTATAAATAATTTAATAGATTTTTGAAAATGCATATAAAAATCAAATATCTTTATTAATACTAACAA
>JAEEWY010000207.1 GCA_016291275.1 Methanobrevibacter sp.
ATGAAGAGACCTATGAGCTTATTGAGGAGGGCCTTAGGAAAAAGGCAACCATACTTCTTTTTGCATGCTGTAGAGTCAGTTATGAAGGCCGTGCATTAAGTGAACTTGATTATGGTGAAAGAATAATCATGATGAAGCCAGACGGATGCTTCCTGATTCATCAGGACAATAAAGTGGATCCAGTCAATTGGCAACCTCCCAAATCAAGACCAAGAGCTTACATCAAAGATGAAATACTATTTTTGGAAAGTCATAGGCGCAGCCCTCCTGAAAGATTGGAAGTTGAGGTAAGAAAAGTCCATTACGCTAACTATAACCTAATTGAAGATTATGAAGAGCTTGAAAGAGCAGGCTATGAAAAGGATATGGGTGACATGATTTGGGAAAAGCCTCACATAATTGAGGAAGGATTCCGTCCAAGTGTAAGGGAATATGCAACAGAGCATGGATTCATTGACATTCTTGGAAAGGATAGTGAAGGAAACCTAATGATTTTAGAATTAAAGGCCCGTAAGGCAGGAATAGCTGCAGTTAAGCAAATCAGAAGATACTTGTCTGACTTTGAAAATAGGGAAAACAAGGAAATCAAAGGAAAAACTGGAGAAAAGCAAAAGATAAGAGGAATTCTCGTTGCTCCTTCAATAGGTGATGATGCACTTGAGCTTCTTGAAGAGGAAGGAATCGAATTTGTGGCTGTAGAGCCTCCAAGAGAACTTAAAAAAGATAAAAAAGTTACTTTAGATGCCTTTGGATAAGATTTTTATACCTAATTAATAATATATACATACATATTTAAAGAATTAAAAATTAAACACAACTGATTATTATGGATTTCATTTCAACTTTACTTATTGCAATTGCACTGGCAATGGATGCATTCAGTGTTTCACTTACAAAAGGATTCACATTAAAGAAAATTACCAAAAGCCAAGTTTTATGGTTTGCAATATTCTTCGGAGGATTCCAAGCATTGATGCCAGTTTTAGGTTGGTTAGGCGGAATACAACTGGAATGGATTATCACCACCTTCGCTCCTTGGATAGCATTTATACTGCTTCTTTTAATTGGGTCAAATATGATTCGAGAAAGCTTTTCCAATGAGGAAGATGAGGAGAATAGTGATAATTTTTCATTTAAGGAATTGACATTGCTTGCAATAGCTACAAGCATAGATGCATTTGCAGTTGGAATAACCTATGCAGTATTAAAAACAGATATCTTGATTCCAATAATAATGATTGGAGTTACAGCATTCATATTCACTATAATAGGACTCTACTTAGGTAAAAAAATAGGAAATTACTTTGGAGACAAGTTTGAAATACTTGGTGGAGTAATCTTAATCTTGCTTGGTGTAAAAATCCTCCTTGAAGGATTAGGAATATTGGTTTTATAAAAATAGTTAATGGAGCTTTAATATTAAAGCTCAAAATCTTTTTTTAATAATAATTAGAGATCTAAAACGAATTTTTGTCCGCTCTCTTTCTTAAGACGTTCAATCTCTTCCTTTTGATGCCTTATAGCATAATCATTATAAGGCTTAGGAGATAATGTATGTCCATCATATTCCAATTTATAAATAACATACTCATCAGTATCTAAAGAAATAGTGTCCTCAGCGGATTTTAATTCAATAGCATTCAATTCTTCCATAATTGATTGATACTCTTTTTCTTCCTGTTGAATGAGCTCATCCAAATCTCTTTTTTGCATGGATTGATTAAGCTGCATACCTAATCCAATCATTCCATTGACTTCCTTTCCACCAATCTCAAATACAGACACTCTTATATGTTCCATTTGCTTAAGCATATGATCCAAAGTTGGTTGAGTTACAGGTTTTTCTCTTGCAGTTCCAATGATGTTTATTTCATAATCATTTTCCCAATCCTCAATTTTATAAACTGCATAATTGATATTGTCACATTTAATTTCTTTTTCTTCAGCCATATTATCACATTATTCTTAAAGATTATTAAAAGATTATTTTTAAAAATTTTCAATTAAATATTATTTTCTAATTACTAAATAAAATAATTTACCTTAATTTCTTAAAAATATCCTTAAAATATCTTAAATTTTAAATATAAGATTAAATATAAAGATTAATATTAGTATATAATATAATATATTAAAGAA
>JAEEWY010000208.1 GCA_016291275.1 Methanobrevibacter sp.
TTTAAAAATTAATAAAAATTGATAAAAATTTGATAAAAATTGAAAGGATAAAAGTAGAAATGTTTAAAAAAAGAATAGAAAAGAAATATTTTAAAAATAATAAAAAAAATGAAAGTAAATAATTAAAAATTATTTAACTTTTCTGTTTAGTTAAAGCTCCACCGAGAGCACCAGTTATTCCCATAGTGATCATATATTTGATTATATTATAGATAATCACGAATAAGCTTGAAACTCCAGAAACGGTGAATCCAGTAAGTCCTCCAAGAGGCCCCATCAATGCGGTTCCACCTACTGTAACAAGCAGTATGAATAGGATTGATGCCACTATTGTTCCGAATGCTCCTGCAAGTGCTGCATTCCACATTCCTCCGAATATTCCTTCGTGAGCTATATATCCGACAATGAATCCCACGATTAAAAGACCCCAGAATTCATAACGTCCAAAGAATAAATAAACGACTAATGTCAATAGGAATCCAATAAACACTGAACTCATTTTAGCCATTTTATCACCTCATTTTACATTAATTATTTAATTATAATATTAGCTTTTTATTATAATTTTCACGTATTTTAGTTTAGTTATCAAGTATTTAAACTTTGCTTTTTTAATTAAGTTTCATGGTTGATTAATAATAATCATTTTCCATTTGCTCTTTTATCTTTTCTATAACTGCCCTATGCATTCTTTTGGTAAATTCGGATTTATCATTCTGCTTTAGGACTTCCAAGTATCCTTGTGAGACAAGATTAAATGCAAATGGGCTTGGAATGATTGTATTTATTGTCTTGATTTCCATTTCACCACTTGAAATCCATGAAATGACCCTTTTGGCATTTTGGATGTCCATATAGTCTTCAGTGGCCTCCCTTCTTGATTCCTTGAGTATTGGGAAATTATTGTCCATTTCCTGAATGTACTTGAGCAATATTTTTCCTCTAACTTGTTGCCTTCCTACAGACTTTTCATGTCCTTTGTATCTTCTTAATGTCATGAGGGATCTTCCAGCGCAATGCCTGAATCTGCTTGCCAATGTTTCGGTTTTGTCAAGTGACCTTATCAGTATGTTTTCAAAGTTGTTCGGATTCAATCTTTTCAATGCTTCCAATGCTCCCATCTTGCCATCTGAGCTTAAATAGAATCCATTGTCTGTAATTGAAATTGTTATGTTCCTCTTGTTTCTGTCACTTGCCACATAAGCCACTGCCCTTGCAAGTGCATCATTTGTCTTTCTACCGAACAGGCTATGGAAAACAACGAATTTCCTTCCTCCAAATCCTGTGTAATACTCAACAAGAAGCTTTTGCTTGTGAGGGATTTGGGCATATAGAAACTGTTCATTAAAGTATTCATAAATGGAATTTGCTGCAAACTCATCAACATAAAGGTACTCATGAAGGAATTCCATTATCTCTTCCTTAGACCTTCCATACTGGAACTTGCTTTCAAGAATGTATCTAAACCTTTGAATATCCACTGCAAGGTCAAATGCAAGAGGCAATTGCTCTGAATACCATGAAGGGATTGTAGGAGGTCCTGATGCTGGAGAGACGTTTATGGTCATTCCCTTTCCATAATTGAATTTATAGGTTCTTCCACCAAGAACAAAGCTGTCACCTTTTTTAAGCTTTTCCATAAAGTCCTCTTCAACCTTCCCTATTGGCTCTCCATCACATTTTACGATTACTGCAGAATGGTCTGGGATTGTTCCAATATTTGTTGAATAAAGCATTCTTGCCAATTTTCCTCTTTTTCCAAAGGTGTTTTCCTTATAGTCAATCCAGATTTTAGCATAAACGTAACGCTCTTCAAGCTCTACATACTCTCCTGCCAAATAGCTTAGGACATCCTCGTAGTCATCCCTTTCCAGGCCCTTATAGCAATAGCTTTTTCTGATAACATCATAAGCGTAATCGATGTCCCAAGGGTTTTCTATTCCCATTCCATAGATATGCTGTGAAAGCACATCCAAGCAGTCCTTAGGAATCTTGATGTTGTCAATTTTTCCTTCCTTAGCGTTTTTCAAGAGTACAGAGCATTCTACAAGTTCATCCCTATCTGTAACGATTATTCTACCCTTGGACTTTTCATGCAATCTGTGACCACTTCTACCGATTCTTTGAA
>JAEEWY010000031.1 GCA_016291275.1 Methanobrevibacter sp.
AGGTAAGGAACTTGGAATAGACCTTTACGTTAAAGTGGAAGGATCAAACCCTACCGGAAGTTTCAAGGACAGAGGAATGACCATCGGTATGACCAAAGCTATGATGCTTGGTGTAGATACTGTAGGTTGCGCTTCAACCGGTAATACCTCAGCTTCCCTTGCGGCATATGCTGCTAGAGCAGGATTAAGATGTGCTGTATTCTTGCCAGCAGGTAAGGTTGCTCTTGGTAAATTGGCACAAGCTATGTTCCATGGTGCAGAAGTATTCTCAATCAACGGTAACTTTGACGAAGCTTTGGAAGCTATGACCCAACTTGCTCGTGAAAAACACTTATACTTATTGAATTCAATTAACCCATTCAGATTAGAAGGACAAAAGACCATCGGTTATGAGATTGTTCATGACTTAGGATGGGAATCTCCTGACAGAATCGTTCTTCCTGTAGGTAATGCAGGAAACATTTCAGCTATTTGGAAAGGAATCACTGAATTCCACAATGCTGGATTTATGGATGATGTTCCAATGATGACTGGTATTCAAGCTGAAGGGGCTTGTCCTATTGCAAATGCATTTAGGGACAAAACCATGGACATGACTCCTGTTGAAAACCCAGAAACCATTGCTACTGCAATCCGTATAGGTGCTCCTGTAAGTGCTGTTAAAGCATTAAGAGCTATTTACGATTCCAATGGATTGGCTGAAACCGTAACTGATGAAGAAATCCTTGACGCTCAAAAATTACTTGCAAGAACTGAAGGTGTTGGAGTTGAACCAGCTTCTGCAGCATCCATTGCAGGTCTTAAGAAATTAGTCGAACAAGGAGATATCGACAAGGGAGAAAGAGTTGTTTGTGTTGTAACTGGACACTTGCTTAAGGATCCTAACACTGCAATTGACGCTTGTGTAGATCCTGTTCAAGTGGACGCAGACATTGATAAAATCAAGGAAATTTTACTTAATAAATAATTTTAAGTAATTTTTCATTTTCTTTTTTTATTTTTTTTAAATATTTTTAACCCCTATTTTTTGGATTAATTGTAAAAATGTTTGTTTTTTATCCTTTTCCTTAATTAAAATGTTTTGTTTAGCTAATTCATTTAATTCTCTTGAAGCGCTTTGTCTTGAAATGTTAAAATATTGATAATGCCCTTTGTTTTTAAACAAAATGCATAATTATTTGCCTAATAATCTTTTATCGTTGGCATTGCTTTTGCTGATTACTTTTCGTCCAGTGTTTGCCTCCAGTTCGCGGCGAGCATTTCCTGCAATGGTTCCGCCACGCTTAGCTACATCTTGGCTTTCCTCGAATCCGTTTGGGTTTTCGCTTTTGCTTATTTCTGTGGTGGCCAGTTCCCCTAGCATATTGATTACAATCTCTGCATTTGTCATATTGTCTCTAAGGTTTTCCTTTTTCAGCCCTTTTATCCTTTTATGCTGATTTGTTGTTAGTCCAAATGATGCTCTGCTTATTTCATCTGTTAAGATTGCATATTCCAATCCTTTCTCAACTCCTGATCTGTCCCATTCTGCTGTCAGATCCTTTCTGATTTCCATGCTTCTTATCCTTTGGCTTATCCATTCCTCGCTATAGCCCTGTTGACGATAGTTGTTGATTGCCCTTTCTATGGACAGTTCAGGATCTGCTATCTCATCAAGCCTTTCACTTCCAACTTGAGCCAACCATAGTTTGAATGGTTCCGCATTTGGTGATGGGACAGACTGTATGAGGCGTAAGAGCTGTTTGGTGGTTGCCACATCTGTCATTCTCATTTTGCCATCTTTAGCCGGCATTTTCAACCTTCCGATATTTTCGGAAAGTTGACTGCCTTCCTTATTTAATTTGCTTTTTAAGTCAGACCAATACTTTTCAGGCCTTTTGCTTTCAGTAAGGACTGCGATAACATCTATTATTGAATAGTAATAGTCCTGTATTTCCTCATCCCATTTGGTTCTGATTTGTCTGCCTTCAAATAGTTTTATATTGTTTTCTTTCATTATTTTTCCTCCATTTTTAATGGTTTTCTAATAGTTGATATATTGTCTTAGACAATAAACTTGTAAAAATAGTTTATTTTTATTATTAATAAATATTATAGTTTTTTAGATGAAAAAACTTCTAAATAATTATCATATTCTAAAAATACTGGAATATTGATTTATTTTATTAAATCAGAGTTATTTTGTAATTTTTTCATAGTTAAAAAATTATTCTTTTAAAATTCCTCCATTTTTAAGAGCTTCATCGTTAAGAGCAAATCCCTTTATCATGTATTCCTTTAGTATTTGAGTTGCCCATTTTCTAAAATAAGTTGCTTTCTTGCTGTTTACACGATAGCCTACAGAGATGATTGCATCTAAATTATATAGGTTTGTATTATATTTTTTACCATCAGCTGCAGTTATCCGAGATTTTCGGATAACTGAATCTTTTTCCAATTCTCCATCCCTGAATATGTTTCTTAAATGGTCGCTGATTGTTCTTACATTAACATCAAATAATTTGCCCATTTCTTTTTGAGTTGCCCATATGGTATCTTCGGACAAATACACTTCTGCAGTGACTATCCCTTCACTGGTTTTATATAGGTATGTTTCTTTTATTTCTAAATTAGACATTTTTTTCACCTTTTTAATTCGTATATTTTTCATTGAATTGTAGTTTAATTGTTTAAATATTATTTTTTTGAGTTTATATAAGTTTAGAGAGCGTTTGAGAAGTAATAGTTAATGTATAGTTTACTATTTATGAAAATAACTCCATTTTGTCCTTTTTTTAAATATTTTTTTTTTTATCATGATGATGTCTGAAGAATTATTGAAAAGATTTTATTCAAATAGAAACATTAAGTGTTCCACGCTTAAGTCCTACAGGTCTGCAATTGCCAAGTATGAGTTCTTTCATGATATGGCTATGGGCTCCCTTATGGATGAGGCAATTGTTGAGGAAGATGAAGGAATTTCGCTTAAGAACAGGAAAATTAAAAGCAGATTGTTGGATTTCAGGTCTTTTTTATTGGATTCAGGTTTGGCTATCAGCACTGTCAGAACATATTTTTCCAGAATCAAGACATTCTATAGGCATTTTGAAATTGAATTGCCCTATTTGAATGACATTAAGTTTGATGGGGAGTATCTATCCTCATATTATGACTTGCCTGCAAGAGGTGACATCAGGAAGGTCTGTTCCATTTCATCTAATGCTTTTAGGGCGCTTGTTCTTTTCATTTCAAGCAGTGGCTGTGCCAAGGCAGAAACCCTTTCCCTTACTGTCGGTGATTTTGTTAAGGCAAGTGATGATTATCATGATGGAGGTTCAATTGATGATGTTTTGAATTGCTTGATTGGTAGGAGGGATATTGTTCCTGCATTTTATCTTAAGAGGATAAAGACCAATAAGTTCTATTATGCATTTTGCTCTCCTGAAGCAAGCCATCATATTGTGAAGTATCTGATTTCAAGAAAGGGATTGTCTTTGGATGATAGGCTTTTTGACTTTACTGACAGTTCCTTGATCTATAGTTTCAAGAAGGTGAATGATAAGCTGAATATGGGATTTGTAGGGAGGTACCGGTTTTTTAGGTCTCATGCTCTGCGTAAGTTTCATGCAAGCAATATAGACTTGAGTGCTGATATTGTTGATGAGCTGCAGGGAAGAGGAAAGACAAGGGTTCGTGAGGCGTATATGAAGACAAATCCAAGGAGACTGAAGGAGATTTATATGGGTGCTATGCATAATGTGATGGTCTTTGATGATTGGATTGAAGAGTGTGAAAAAGAGGATGATTGTGTGATTATTGAGAATCAGGTGATAAATGTGATTATTAATTTCACTTTGGATGGAATGGATTATAGGGTGGAATAGTGGTGTATGTGTTTCCATGAAAGAAACATAATATTTTCATTGTGGGGTGATATTTTTTTAGTAAAATGGTGCTATTTTTCATGTTTAATTGGATTAATTTTAAATTAGGTTAAAAATTATTTAATTAAGTTTATATAGTTTTATTGACACATATATATTATATAAAATATATTTTATGAGTAGTAAATCTAGTTTGATAAGACGATTGTTTTATCAATACTATTCTGATTTATTTTATAGGACTTATATTGAAATTCAATTTTTCATGGCATTGATTTTATGGTTCTTTCATGGGAACATATAATTTTTCATGCCTTATGTAAAAGAGTGGATTTCATATTTTTCTTTTCTCCTTTTTTTTAAAAAAGGAGTTTATTTATTATAAAACGAGGTGACGAAACTTATGAAATTTAAATATGTTGCGATATTTTTAGTTCTTCTTTGTTGTCTCATGGGAGCTGCAAGTGCAACAGAAGATGTGTCAATCGATGCGGTTGATGCTTCTGTTGATGATGCTGTTGTTGTAGATGCAATCCAAGAAGAAATAGATGAAACTCCAGTTGATACGGTAACAACTGAACCAACTGTTTCTGATGATACAATTATAGAAGAAATAGATGATGATATAAAGGCTGATGAAATTAGTGAAGAGTCTGCAATAGTGGATTCTGAACCAACTAGGGCTACTGATGTAAATGTGACTAATTGGGCTGATTTAAAGTATTATGGAAAATCAAATACTAATTATAATATATATCTGAAAAGTCCCATAACTGTAGATAATACTTACTTTGTTTTTGGTAATAGCGCCACTATAATTGGTACTCCTGATAATTACATTACAGGGGGAAGTTCTAGTAAAATTCCATTCCAAAGTAGTGGTAGTTTAGATATTACTTTTAAAAATGTTACTTTTAAGAATATGGATGCGAGTGTTCTTATAAAATTAGCTACTACTGGCACTAATAAGTTCATTAATTGTAGTTTTGATAATATTCATACCTATGCTTATAAATCTTCTGTAATCTGGAATGATAAAGGATATATGAACATTAGTGGCTGTAACTTCACCAATTGTAATGATGGATTTGGTGCAGTAACTAATTATGCTACTACTGGAACTGTACAAATGAATGTAGAAAACTGCAGATTTGAAAACAATACTGGTAGAAATGAGCCTGGTGCAATAAACAATTGCGGTGATTTAAATGTAACTAACTGTACATTTATTCATAATGTTGCTAATTGGTGGGCTGGTGCAATCCACACTCACACATTTGCTAATACTCGTATTGTAGACTCTAATTTCAGTGATAATGTTGCTGGATGGAACGGTGGAGCATTATTCTCATACAGTACACTTGAAGTAATTAATTGTAATTTCGATGATAATAATTGTAGTACCAATACTGGTGGAGGAGCTATCTGCGGATACAGTTACCAAGGTTCCATATATAATATCACTGTAAATTCTTGTAATTTCACCCACAATTTAAATCTAAATTCAAATGGTCGTGGTGGAGCAATCGGTGTTCAAAATATAGGATATTTAACAGTATTCAATTCTATTTTTAAGAATAACAACAATGCTACAAATGGTACTGCTATTTCAGCAATTTGTGAGAATATAACTTACTGTATTAACTGTACAAACTGCAGTTGTCCTAACTGTCCTAACTGTACAAATTGCACTCACAATGTTTCAACTGGAGATCCAGATTGTAAGATTTACAACAACACTTATTTAAATCATGGAGGTCCTGGTGATACTGTAGTTATTTCTGGTAACGATTATGTATTCTATGGTAATATCTTTAGAAATTCAGTACAAACTGTCCATTATAATGAATCTGGAAACCAATATAATCTTCCTGCAGCTGTTTTAAGTTTTACAGAACAAACATGTTTAGATTCTAAATTAGGGAGCACTATTTTGTCATTTGGGAATAGTGATGTTTTTTATGTGAATGGTTCAAGAGCATATGATAGTTCTGTAGATGGTCAAAGTTGGGAAAATGCTATAGGTGGAGATCGAGGTCTTTATAATGTAATTTCATATATCACTCCTAATGGAAAAATTTATCTTTCTGATATTTTCACTGAGTTTAGTGGTACTTCAAATAGTTACAGAAATTTCACTGTTATTGGATTTAATAGAGAAAATACTATTGTTAACTTAACTGGATGGGAAGTTGGAAATGCTGAGGACCCTGAACATTATTTAATTACTTTTATTAATATGACTTTTATTAATCCAGGTGTAATTTATGGTAATGATATAACATTTATTAATTGTACATTTATCAATTTTAAAATTACAGACCCTATTAATATGGATATTGATGAAAATGCTCAATATGGCCTTGAACCTCCTGAAGAATCATTTGTTACTAATTTCATAAATTGTGATTTCATAAATTCCACTATTACTGGTGACAATTTAATTGATATAGACAAATATACTCAAATTAACTTCAACAATTGTAATTTTGAGAATATTGCTGCAGATTCTATTGTAAGTAGCACTAAAGGTAAATTCCACACTCAAGACAGTATCAATTTCAATGATTGTAAATTTACTAATGTAACCACTAAAGGTATTGTCAGCATTCCTACTGGTAAAGATATTATGGAATTAGTCCATATCGAAGGTTGTACTTTTGATGTTCCTGTTACTAATGAGGTTGTAACTGATAGTGGTCGTGATTACATTAACACCACTCAATCCAGAGCTGATTCTAATTTAGCTATTGATATTGATGGAGACAACCTTGTAATTACCTTAACAGACAGTGAAGGCAACCCTATTACAGATGTTGATGAAATCAGTGTTGTCATAAATGATGAGAACATTCCTTCTCAAATGGATAATGGCGTAACTACCATAAACATCAGCGACTTCACCGGAAAAGTAAATATTGCAGCTAGCTTTGCTGGAAATGCAAACTACAAAGAGTCCACTGCTACATTAAGCACTTACATCGTAGTCAAAACAGTAACTGAAGTAATCAACAACACTATCGTCGAGTACGTCAACAAGACCCTTGAAGACACTAGCATTGTTGCAGATACTTTAACCGCTACCGCTAAAGTCGCTAAGACATTATCTGTAACCTTAAAGGATGCAAGCGGAAAAGCAATCGCTAACAAAGTAATTACCTACTCAATTAATGGTGTTACCAAAACCGCTACAACCGATGCTAACGGCCTTGTAAAAATCACTGTAAACCAAGCAAATGCAGGCACATACTATTACTCACTCTGCTTCCTTGGAGACAATGACTACAAAGCAAGCTTCAAAACAGTAAAAGTCACTGTAAACAAACAAGCAACCAAAGCAGTATTCAAGGCAAAAACATTTAAGGTAAAAGCAAAAACCAAAAAAGTATCTTTCACCCTTAAAGATGCAAAAGGAAAAGCAATCAAAGGCAAAAAGATCACTGTCAAAGTCAATGGCAAGACCTACACTGCAACAACAAATGCTAAAGGTGTAGCAACAGTATCCCTTAAATTAACCAAAAAAGGAAAATACACTGCTACAGCTAAATTTGCAGGAGACACAAGCTACAAAGCCATTACCAAAAAGGCAAAGATTACCTTAAAATAAGAAAATTTTTTATTCATTAAATGAGAGGAAAAACATCATTTTTCCTCTTTTTTAAATTTTTTAAAATTACAAGAAAATATTACTTGTGGAGATTTATCTCTTATTCTAATTAGGATATTTGTTTGTGATTAGAATAAAAGATAAATTTTTATAAAAATTTATTGTCTTTAGATAGGTGGAGAAAAATTTGATCTCTTTTAAAAGTTCATTGCAATTGGAATATTTTTGAGTCTTTTTTACAAGGTCATTCTTTTCTTATTTGTTTAAAAATGCATATTTTTTCTCTTTGAACCATATTTTGTGGTTTTTTGAGGAAAAAATTTGATTGTTGAATTTTATTTATATAATGTAATGGAGGATTTTTTATTTGGAAAGGTAATCGATTCCTATTGTTGTTTTCGCTTTCATTATTATTCCTATTGCTTAGTGGCTGTGCTGTTTCTGCAGCAGATATAGATTCAAGTGACAGCTCTCTAAGTGTGGATAATATTGATGGTGGAGATGATTATTTTGTCGAATCTGATTATTCTTCTTTGGAATGTTCATCTCAAGACACTATAGTTGGAAGTTCTGGCATTGATGGTTCCAGTGATGTTATAGAAGATAATATTGGTAGTGCAGTTGGTTCTGAGAAGCTAAAGAGTTCTCCTGAATCAAGAGCGCTTAAGAGTAGCGGTTCCAATTCTAACATTAATAATAACTCTGTTAATGTAATCACTCCAGCTAATTTTAGCGATTACTTTGATGAGTCTAATGTATTGAAATCCAATTATTCTGATAGGGTTCTTGTTTTTGATGGTTTGTTTGATGATTTAGGTGTTTTGAAGATCTGTTCCAACAATACCTTCATCACTTCCAACAATTCCATATTCAAAAATACAGTCTTTGATTTGGAGGCATCAGGCATTGTCTTGTCCAATCTTAATCTTGTATTGGATAAGGAGTTTGAGGATAATGAGTATGCTGCCATATTCTGTTATGGAGACAATATAACCGTCTATAATTGCAGCATCATTTATGATGCCCCTGCTAACAAGACTGCTTTCGGAATATATTCTGATGGGCATCATGACGATTTTGTTGGCTTGTCATTGATTAACAATACTATTGATTTTAAGGGCCATGCCACTTACAGGGGCTATAATTACGGCATTCTTTTAAGGAATACCCATGACAGCCTTGTCTATGGCAATAACATAACTTGTGAGTTGCCTTTAAGAAGCGTTTCTTGGTGGGGTGGCCCTAAGGATTATGGTCAAATTAGTATGGATGCTGTTGCTGCCTTTGCTGGCGATTTCTGTGAGAATTTGACTTTGTCCAATAATTACATTTATTCTAATGTAAATTACAATTCCCTTGAATTGAATGCATATCCTACATTGGATACTGTTATCCTATATGGCTGCAGCTATTCAATCATTGAGAACAATGATATCATCAGTTATGATTTCATCACTCCTTTAGGCTATGACAATTATCTCCAGGCCTTGGATTTGTATAAGCTTGAGGATGTGACTGTTATAAGGAACAATATCACTGTGTTTACCAATGCGGGCAAGCCTTGTCAGAGCACTGCTTACCCTATTCAGATCAATGGTCCTGTAAATCATGTTAAGATAGTTTTCAATAATCTGACTACTTTCAATCATGGGCCTAACTGCGGTATTTATTCTGAAAATTTCTATGGTGACACTTTCATAGACATTATCAGCAATTTCATCAATGTTACAGGTGATGCCACTGTTGAGGGTTATGCCCCTCATGCTTTGGTTAGCGGTATTGAAGTACAGGATACTGGAGATAATATCCTGAATAACACCATTATTGTTAATAACCTTGGTGATTATTCCTCTAATGCCAATGTTTATGGCATTAGCTATGTTCAGAGTACTGGAGGAAAACATACATATAACATTCAGTATAATAATATCACCACTAACGGAAATTATGGTGTAAAGATTTTAGGGGATATCAAGAATTCCACTACTTATAATTCTACTGTTTCAAACAATGTTTTAAATACTCAGACTACTTCCAATAGGACTGGTGCTGTTACTAATAAACAGGTGAATAGTCCTAGTGGCACTGTTGTTAAGAATAATACAAATGGTAGGTTCATTAATGAAATGAGTGAGGATTATTACCCTGATTGGCTGAAGGATTATGTCAGGAGTGGCAGTGGTCGCGGCACTGGTGATTTTGCTTGGATAAACCGCATATTGGATGGCTTGTCTAACGGTACTGGGTTCAGTGGTGCTGTTGGAAATGGTACTTCTCATAGTGGAAGCGGAAATGCTCGTGGAAATGGTCATGGAAGTCATGATGGTGATGTTTCAGGAAATGGAACAGATTCTAACAGTGATGCTGTTTTAGGCTCTGATCATGATGCTGCTCCAGGTGTTGGTGGAGATGCTTCTCCAAGCATTAGTGCTGCAAGTCCTAGTGATAGTGGAAGCAGTGCAGCTAACCCTAATGCCTATGAGATTGATGAGCATGACAATGTAGTTAGCAAGTCTTCAGATTATCTCCAATTAGGATTAATTTGTATTGTTGCCTTGTTATTGTTGCTTGTTGGTTATAAGCGTCAGAAGGATAAAGAGGAAGAAGAATAGTTAAAATTTTTGTTTATGATGGAGTGTTTGCCAAAAAATATCAATTTTTTAAGCTTCATAATTTTTAGATAATAACCTCTAAATTATTATTTTTTTGGCAAATGCTTTCCTTTTTAATTTTTTAATTTTAAAATTAAAGGATAAAGTTTTGTTTTTTAATTTTAAAATTAATAGATTATTGTGATTTATTAATTGTCTTATCTAGATAAACAATTTATAAAATTTAATATTATAATATTTCTTTAATTATTTTAATGATTCGATGAATTAAACATTAGTTTTCATATGAAACATATATTTTAATTCATCAACTTTTTAATTAAATTGTATAGTTTTTAGGAGGAGTAATTTTATATGGTTGGCACTAACATTTTAACTTCTACTTTGGATTTGGTTAGCCAAAGTCTTCAAATCCCTGTGATCATTTTCCTATTGTTGTTTGCAATAGGTGCAATAATCCTATTGGGTGGATTAATCAGGGAGTTCAGGCATAGGAAGACTGTTTCCAATGTGGAGATGAAAAGATTAATCAATGAGATTTCAAATGCAAAAAGTCAAGAGGAAATATTGAATATAGTACAATCTTCAGAGATTCCAAATTCCATGAAGAATGACTTAAGAGAGATTACAGACACTGATCTTGACCTTGAATCAAGAATAGCACTTGCAAAGAAACTAGTGAGCAGCAGAGAAAAGAAATTGGAGAAAAGACTCTCATACACTGATATTATCACTCGTATCGGTCCTACTTTAGGTTTGATGGGTACTTTGATTCCTATGGGTCCTGGGCTTGCTGCTTTAGGTAGCGGTGATATTGTGACTTTGTCCAATGCGATCATTGTTGCTTTTGACACCACTGTTGTGGGTATTGGTGCTGGTGCACTTGCTTATGTAATCAGTAAGATCAGACGCAGATGGTATAGTGAGTATATTGCTAACATTGATGTCTTGACTGATGTTGTCCTTACAAAAATAGGAAAGCTTTAGGAGTAATGTTTTTATGGTTAAGCTTAATCGAAAGACTGCTTTTGAGGAGGAAGAGGAAGACCCGATGACTGGTGTTGCCAACTTGGTTGATGCAATGCTTGTAATAGCAGTAGGTCTCCTGGTATTTCTAGTCATCTCATGGAACATGCAGGCAATTGTATTCAATGAGGATATCAATCCAGAACAGAGGCAGGATGCTATCAATGCCATGAAGCAGGTGACTGAGATAGATCAAGGCAAGCAATTGAATGAGACTCCTGATGTAAGCTCAAGTTCTGGTGAAGGTTACAGTGAGCTTGGAAAAGTCTATAAGGATTCCAATACGGGCAAACTGATAATGATTGAAAATTGATTAAAATTTCTATTTCTTTTTTTATTTGGATTTTATAGTAATTTTTTTTAAATTTATTTAGAATCTTTTTTATTTTTATTTTTATTCTTTGTATATGTAATGTGTTTTAGATACTTTTTGTATTGTATTTTTTTAACATTATGTAATGTGTTTTAGATACTTTTTGTATTGTATTTTTTTAACATTATGTAATGTGTTTTAGATACTTTTAAATATTTATAAAAATAAAATATAATTAATCAATAAAAAGAGGTTT
>JAEEWY010000209.1 GCA_016291275.1 Methanobrevibacter sp.
AATTATAAAATTAATGAATTCTAATTTAATATATTAAAATTAAAGTATTTTTACATTTATTGCTTACAATCCCATCATTTTAGCTTTAGCCTTTTCTTTTCCATACAATTGTTCTTCACTTAATTCTTCAAGTCCCATCCAACTTCTCATAGCATTAATAGTTGCTCTATCCCTGTGTACTCTAGTATAAGACCCCTCTTTCCAATTTGCTTTATCTCCAGTATCATATCCAGTTGAATTAGGATCATAAGCCTTTTGATAAGGTACAGATTTACTACAGTTATTTTTACATTGTTCTCCAGTACAATTTTTACACTCTGATTTCCCATCAGGAAATCCTGCTCCACCATTTTCCATAAATGAATAAGAACTTAATAAAAGTTTAATTTTCCAATCGGCTTCAGTTCTTGTAAACATTTGTATATTAAAATTTCTATGCTTTTCTGGATTTCTTTCTCTAATATATACAGAACCTTTATCTTGCATATCTCTTGATGAACTTCCAGGATTTTGATCATCATGGCAATCTAAGCCTATTACGTGTCTTTTAGGAGTTATCTCCCAGTATCCACATATAGGGAATTCTTTTGGATAATCAGAGCCCCAAATTTTAATTTTGTCTATATCGTCATCGCTTAATCCTTGTGCTTTCATTTTATCAACAAATGGTTGGCCATAGCTATAGTCCCCACCCCCACATAATAAAAGTTCTTTTTCGTTTCCGAATAAAACTTCTAAATAGGCGGTGAAATCTTCTGGGTATTCCCCACCTCCTAAATTATCTTTTAATTTTTTGAAAATTGAGGCAAGACTTGATGGGTATATATGTTTAGCTGCATCAATTCTAACACCTGAGACTCCTATACTTAATAATTCTGTAAGATAATCAGCAATTCTTTGTTGGACATACTCTTTTTCTGTATTTAAATCAGTTAATCCTGAAAGCCATCCATAATTTAATATAAAAGGATTAGTCCATGCATTACAAGCTCTATCACAGTGAAAATCTGATGCAAAATAAGGAACTGAAGGAAATTCCAAACCAGGTTTTTTTCCACTATATGGATTTACTCCATATTGCCAACCTGTAGTCCACCATGGTGATCCTGCACTTCCAGCCTTAGGTCCCCAATGTATGCATGAACCAGACCAATTTCTATGGTCAGCATACATATCATTACCATTTCCAGCCATGTGATTAATAACAGCATCTGCATATACTCTAACACCATTTTTTCTGCAAGTATTTATCATATTTTTAAATTGTTTTTTATCTCCCATTCTTGATTTTAGTCTATATGATACTGGTTGATATAAAAACCACCAAGGATTTAATTCCCCATTTTCAACAGTATCAAAGGTTAATATAGCTTCTTGAAATGGAAATACTTTTACTGCCATATATCCTGCATTTCCAATAAATTCACATTCTTCAGCAATGTCATCATAAGGCCATCCGAACAATTCAACAATAGCACCTTTTTGTCCTCGTTCATATTGACTACCTTGATTTACAGTTGGATTATCCCATAAGAAATATTCATCTTCTAAAACTAATTTTGCTTTTTCTTGTCCGTTGACTAAAACTCTGCATGATATTGGGAAACCATCTTTATAACTTTCAGTTTGAGATGGAGTAACTGTGAAAGAATTTGATTCTTGTTCTCTGTCTCCGAATTTGTAAAGAACTTGGTAATTTCCTAAAGCTGGATTTACTGTCGCGATGAATTTAATGGTACAAATTCTTCTATCGGATGAATATTTCAATTGAGCATATCCGACTACATCATGCATATCTTGATATGATTCTTTCCAATGTTCATCATTTCTTGGAGGAGTTTGCCAACGTCTTTCATCCCATGAATCTGGATATGCTTTTTGGTCACCTTGACATCCATATTCACCGTTTAAATTGGAGCAATCTTCTGATAATGCACCTATGATTAAAACTGATAATAGAAATGCTTTAATCATGTTAGTTTTAATTAATTAAAAAATTATTTAATTTTTTATATAATTAATTTTTTTATGATTATATTTTATGATTGATTTTTTTTAATCATTTTTAGTGGGGATTGGGGATTGGGGATTGGGGATTGGGGATTGGGGATTGGGGA
>JAEEWY010000210.1 GCA_016291275.1 Methanobrevibacter sp.
CTTCAATTGAAGAAGTTGTAGGCTACTGTAAAAAGGGCATTTGACAAGATCCCATTTTACACTGAAAAGTATACCAATGCAAATGTTTTCCCTGAAGACATAGAAACCTTAAAGGATATTGAAAAGTTGCCGTTCCTTACTAAAGATGATTTAAGAGCATGTTATCCATTTGGAATGTTTGCAGTCGATAAAAAGAAAATCATAGAGGTGCACTCCTCATCCGGAACTACTGGAAAGCCAGTGGTAAGCGGATACACCCAAGGTGACATTGACAATTGGGGAGAAATCGTTGCAAGAGGGCTTACCATGATGGGTCTTGATGAAGACGACATCATACAGAACACACACGGTTACGGATTGTTTACAGGAGGATTCGGTGTTCACTATGGCGCTCACAGATTAGGGGCTACAATCATCCCTATTTCAACTGGACAGACAAGAAGACAAGTTGAAATCATGGCAGACTTCGGAAGTACCTGTCTTATCTTCACTCCATCCTATGGTATCTACTTAGGAGAAGTTGCTAAGGAAGAGGGAATAGATTTCGATGAAATTGGTCTTAAAGCTATAGGTTTCGGAGCTGAAATGTGGACAGCTGAAATGAGAGACAGAATCGAAGAGACATTTAAGACCAAAGCTTATAACATTTACGGCCTTACAGAATTGATGGGTCCAGGTATTGGTATGGAATGCTGTGCACAGAACGGCTTGCACATTGCTGAAGATTTCTTCTATCCGGAAATCATTGATCCAAAAACTGGAATCACATTACCTGAAGGCACTCACGGTGAATTGGTATTAACTAACCTTGAAAGAGAAAGCATGCCTGTAATCAGATTCAGAACCAAGGACCTCACTGCACTTCACTATGACACTTGTGAGTGTGGCAGAACCCTTGCAAGAATGGAAAGGATTACCGGCAGATCAGATGACATGATTAAAGTGAAAGGAGTTGCTGTATTCCCATCACAAATCGAAAAGGCGCTTCTTAAGGTCAGTAACATCGAGCCTCACTATCAAATCATCGTTACAAGACCGGATATAATGGATGAAATTGAAATTAAAGTAGAAGCTTCAGAAGCTCTTTTCTCAGACGACATCAAAGAGATGATGGGTGTAAAACGTAAAATTGGTGAATACATTCAAAATGAGATTGGAATTGCAGTAAATGTTAGTTTAGTAGCACCTAAGAGCATTCCAAGAAGCACAAAAGGTAAAATACAAAGAGTGATTGATAAACGTAATTTACATTAATTAGGGAGTTTTAAAATGTATAAAATAACACAATTATCCATATTTTTGGAAAACAAAAGAGGGAATCTTTATAACACATTAGATTTGCTTGCTGCAAATGACATAAACATAAGAGCTTTATCATTAGCAGACACAACTGAATTCGGTATTTTAAGATTGGTTGTTCAAGACCCTATAAAAGCTAAAAAAATACTTGAAGAACACTGGTACATTGTTAAAAACACTCCAATCGTTGGAGCTGAACTCGATGATACCCCTGGTGGATTGTCTTCTGTCTTAAAGATATTGAATGATGAAGAGATTGATCTTGAATATCTTTATGCATTCACTCATGAAAAGACTGAAAAAGCTATTCTATTATTGCAAGCAGAAGATTTGGACAATCTTATAAACATTTTAACTGCTTATAAGGTTCCTCTTGTACCAGCTGAAGAAGTTTATAATTTATGATTAAATTATAAACTTATTTTTCTTTTTTTAAAATCAAATTAACCAATCCATACGAAAAATCTTTTTTAAAATATTAATTGATTAAAAATAGTCTAAAAGTAAAAAAAATAGATAAAAATAGTTAAGATAAATAAAATACTCTTTTTAAAAAAAATAGATAAAAATAGTTAAGATAAATAAAATACTCTTTTTAAAAAAATGATAAAAATAGATAAAAAGAAAAAATAAAAAAATAAAGAAGATAAAGCATTATTCTTCTTTTAGACTCTTTCTAACTTCTTCTGTAAGCTTTCCAATCTGTTCAGCAGCTGATTGAAACTTTTTAGTCTCATAATCATTCATATGAATAGGAACTATCATTGCATTTCCTTTCTTGGATAAAACTGAAGGAACACCTAATGAAACTCCCTTG
>JAEEWY010000211.1 GCA_016291275.1 Methanobrevibacter sp.
TAAGAATCACTGGCACGGAAGATGCTTCCTTAGCTATTTTACTAAGTTCCTTAAAGTATCCTGGCTCTTTGCTGTATGGATTTCTGGATCTGCATAGCCCGCCGCTAATGTCAATTAAATCTACCCCCGAATCTATGAATGATTGGACAGCAAAAGGAATTTCATCCAATTTGCTTCCTCCCTCCAAATAATCATATGCGCCAAAGCGAATGGCTACAATATAGTCTTCACCTACAGATGCACGAACTTCCTGAATGATTTCATTAGCCAATCTCAAACGATTTTCAAGATTTCCCCCATACTCATCAGTTCTTTTATTTGTGTAAGGTGAATAGAAATGAGTCAATAGGTATTCATGGGCCGCATGTATTTCCACACCGTCAAAGCCAGCTTTTTTAGTTCTTATAGCGGCTTTTGCAAAATCCTCTTTTACCTTTTCAATATCCTCTTTAGTCATGGAATTTATGTTTATCCAATCCCTTGAAATTCTTTCTTTACCGCCATGATTTAATTGGGCTATTGCAAAGCAATTTTTCTTATGAATGGCTTCTGTCAAATTTCTATAAGATTCAATAACAGAATCATCAGCCATAGAAAGCTGTTTTGGGGTTGATTTTCCTTCAATGGAAACATATGCGTGTTCAACTATTATAAGCCCTGTACATTCTGCTCTCAAGCGATAATATTCTATAAGATTTTCTGTCACCTTTCCATCAGCACTGCCTTCCCTAGCCATAGGAGGCATGACTATACGATTTCTAAGGGTAATGTTTTTTAATTTCAATTCCTCATCAATCAACATTTTTTCACACACTATCTTTTTAAAAAATCATTTTAATTACAAATTCATTTTTTTTAAATTGTTATTCAATAAATTAATATATTACTAATCTATAATTATAATTATTATTAATTTGAGCTGATATGATGACTAAAAAAGCTATTGTATTTGATAACTCCGGAACTCTTATTGAAAGGTTCAGAGTTATAAAGGATGTATCCACAGGTGAATTGATTACCCACATTAACTCTTTAGACCTTATAGATAGCTGTTTGAATGCAGCGCTTGTTGTTCTTCAATTCAACACAAATCGTTTAAAGGAATTGGATCCCAATACATTGATAAGCGATTTTGTTTTGGAAAACAACATTGATTTTGACATCAGCTATTATTCAACAGACGTTTCCAAAGAGGAGATTACAGCTATTTTAGAAAAGGACACTGCGGTTATTAAAGATATTACAGACACTTTTCCACTTTTAAAGGAAAGTGTTCCCAATATGGAATTATGCAATGGTTCAGCTGTTATTATAGATATTGCAGAAGAAAGAATAGCTTATACAATCACATCCGCAGGTCATTTATTCTCTGGAGTTAAGGATACAATAGCTAAGCTTCAAGATAAAAACATCGATGTTTTCATTGCTTCAGGAGATAGGTCAGGAGCTATTAAGCATCTTGCAGACATTACTGGTGTCCCTGAAAGCCATGCATTTGCAACTGCAAGCACACATAGAAAGGCAGAAATAGTTGCAAATCTTCAGGATGAAGGGTATAAGGTCATGATGGTTGGTGATGGCCCAAATGACATTTTAGCATTTGAGCAAGCTGATACAGCTATTCTTACAACTGAACAGAAAGATGGTGATTTCCCTGATAAACTAAAAGGGTATGCAGATTTTGTAATTGAAGACATTTCTGAAGTTCTTCAAATAGATTTCTAGTCAGAATCTTCAATCTTTTTTCAATTATTTTCTTTTTAATTATTCTATTTATTTTCACTTAAGAAATCTTCAATCACTTTTTTGCTTTTCATTACATTATCGAAATTATTCAATTCGATAATTCCATGCTTCACATGCTTCAACAGATTCAAGTCAAGAGTTCCGTCACCTACTGCTTGGTGCTTATCCTTTCTTCCATCATTGTCATTTATATGGTTATATAGGATATTAGGGATCTTGAAGAAACTTTCCTGATCTTCGCAGGTATTGACATGGCCTAAATCTATTGTAATGTTGCAACCGGTTTCATTGGTGAGATTTTCCAGTTCATATGCACGGTTTCCAAGATAGGAAAAGCGTTCTGGCATGTTTTC
>JAEEWY010000032.1 GCA_016291275.1 Methanobrevibacter sp.
CTTTAAAAGTTATATAAATAAAATCATATAATGGAATAAAAAATAAAGAAGAGTGTTATAAATGAACTATGTTGAATTTTTTAAACAACTTTCTAAGGATGATATACCTATAGCTGGTGGTAAAGGTGCAAACCTTGGTGAACTTACAAATGCAGGAATTCCTGTACCACCGGGATTTGTAATTACCGCAGGAACATACCAAAAATTTATTACAGAAACTGGTATTGTTGATCAAATCAACGATATGTTAGCAACATTAGACATAAACAACACACCAGAATTACAAAAAGTTGCTGAAGATATAAAACAATTAATTGTTACAACAGATATTCCTGATGATATTCAAACAGCAATTATTGAATCATACAATAAATTATGCATGGATGTTGAAAAAGATGATGTTGTTGTTGCTATCAGATCATCAGCTACAGCAGAAGATTTACCTGATGCTTCATTTGCAGGTCAACAAGACACATATTTAAACATTAGTGGTATAGATGATGTATTAACTAATGTAAGAATGTGTTGGGCTTCTTTATTTGAAGCAAGAGCAATATTCTACCGTGCTGAAAATGATTTCGATCATTCAAAAGTATTGATTGCAGTAGTTGTACAACAAATGGTAAACTCTGAAAAAGCAGGAGTAATGTTTACTGTAGATCCTTCAACAGGTGAAGAAGAAATGCTTATTGAAGGAGCATGGGGATTAGGAGAAGGTGTAGTATCTGGTACAGTAACTCCGGATACATGTCGTTACGATAAAGCTAACGATGAAGTAAAATCTTACAGAATAAACACCAAGAAAACAATGTTCACAAAAGATCCTGAAACTGGTGCAACAGTACAAATAGAAGTTCCTGATGATTTAAAAGATAAAAGAGTTCTCACCGATTCTGATTTAGAACAACTAACTCAACTTGGTAGAAAAATACAAAAACATTACGGTGCTCCTATGGATACTGAATGGGGTATCGAAAATGATAAAGTATACATGCTTCAAGCAAGACCTATCACAACTCTTGACAACATCGATGTAGCTAAAAATGCAGAATCTTTAGACGACGATGAAGAAAGAGTAATTATTACAAGAGGTTTAGGTGCAAGTCCAGGTTTAGTATCCGGAACTGTAAAAATTATCAGAGAATTGGATGAACTTGATAAAATCTTAGATGGAGATATTCTTGTTACTACAATGACAACTCCTGATATGGTACCTGCAATGAAAAGGGCTAACGGTATAGTAACCGATGAAGGTGGAGTAACCTGTCACGCTGCTATTATTTCAAGAGAATTAGGAATTCCTTGTGTAGCAGGAACCGGTGAAGCAACAACAGTACTTGAAGAAAATTCCAAAATTACAATTGATGGTAAAAAAGGATTAGTATATGAAGGTGAATTCGGTGGAGACAAAGATGATGTTGAAGCTGATGAAACTCAAATAAATGTTGGAGCAGCTCCTATAGTAACAGTTACTGATGTAAAAGTAAATGTAAGTATGGCTGAAGCAGCTAAAAAAGCATATGCTACCGGTGCAGATGGTGTAGGTTTACTTAGAACCGAACACATGATGTTAGCAACAGGTATAGTTCCTTACAAATTCATTGATGAAGGAAGAGAAGACGAACTAGTTCAAGTATTAGTTGATAACATACTTAAAGTGGTAGATGTGTTCTATCCAAAAACAGTTTGGTACAGAACATTAGACGCTCCTACTGATGAATTTAAAACACTCGAAGGTGGAGAAAACGAACCTGATGAAGCAAACCCAATGCTTGGTTGGAGAGGAATAAAAAGAGAACTCGATCAGCCTGACATTTTAAAAGCTGAATTTAAAGCAATTAAAAAATTACACGAAAAAGGATACACAAACATCGGTATTATGATTCCATTATCACAGTCTCCTGCTGAGCTGGTTAAGGCTAAAGAATTATGTGCTGAAGTTGGTTTCATCCCACATAAAGACGTTGACTTTGGTATGATGGTTGAAATTCCTGCAGCTGCAATCTTAATTGATGAATACATTGCAGAAGGTATTGACTTCGTAAGTCTCGGTACCAATGACTTGACCCAATACACTCTTGCAGTAGACAGAAACAATGAGTTCGTTGCAAAACACTACAGAGAAGAACACCCTGCAGTAATGGCTTTAATTGAAAGAACCATTAAGCATTGTGCAGCAGCAGGTGTAACTTGCAGTATCTGTGGTCAAGCAGGTAGTGTACCTCATATTGTTGAAAAACTTGTTAAATTTGGAATTACCAGTGTATCTTCCAATACTGATGCAGTAGAAGAAGTAAGAAAGACTGTTGCAAGAGCTGAAAAGAAAATCATGCTTGATGCAGCAAGAAAACAATTATAATTCTGAATTTACTTTGATTTAAAAGTTAAATCTTTTAAATCTTTATTTTTTTTATTTTTAAATTATTTATTATTTTTTTAATATTATTTTAATTAATTGACTTATTTTTGTTATTTTCCATAAATTTATTAAGTAGTTGTTTTAATAGTATTAAAAAAATAATAAATTTGAACCAATATTAATTTTAATTATAAGGTAATTTTTATGAATGAAAAACCAATATCTCATGATGAAATTTTCAATCAATTAGATGAATTTCAGGCAATGGATTGCAAATATTCTGATGGAAGAATTTTAGGTTCCATGTGTACAGAAGCGCATCCTATTGCAAAAGAGGCCTTTTTCAAATTCATTGATTCCAATTTAGGAGACCCTGGTCTATTCAAGGGAACCAAATTATTGGAAGATAAGGTTTTGAAGATGATTGGATCCTTTTTATCCATTGAAGACCCTGTTGGTCATATGGTTACTGGCGGTACCGAAGCCAATATCATGGCAATCAGAGCTGCAAGAAATCTTGCAAGAGATAATAAGGGAATTAAGAAAGGGGAGTTTATCGTTCCTAAATCCGCTCATTTCTCCTTTAAGAAAGCAGCGGACATGCTTGATTTGAAATTGATTCGTGTAGACTTGGATGAGAATTACCGTATCGATCCTAAATGTGTTGAAGAGAACATCAATGAAAACACTGTAGCTATTGTTGGGATTGCAGGCACTACTGAGCTTGGAATGATTGATCCAATCGAAGATTTATCCAAAATAGCTATTCAAAATGATATTCATCTACATGTGGATGCAGCATTCGGCGGTTTTTCAATTCCTTTCCTAAAAGATAAAGGATATGACTTACCAAACTTTGACTTTTCACTTGAAGGTGTCAAATCCATTACCGTAGATCCTCATAAAATGGGGCTTTCACCAATTCCTTCTGGAGGAATTTTATTTAGAGACCAATCCTATTTGGATGCAATGTCTGTAGATTCCCCATACTTGACAATCAAAAATCAGTCTACCATTGTAGGTACTCGTTTAGGTGCTTCAGCAGCTGCAACATATGCTGTAATGAGCTACTTGGGAAAAGAAGGTTATGCAAACAATGCTATTGAAGCATTGGAAAAGACCCACTTTTTAGCAGAAAACCTTAAAAACTTAGGATATGAATTGGTTGTCGAGCCTAAATTGAATATAGTTGCCTTCAATCACCCATATTTAGAGACTTTTGAATTGGCCCAACTGCTTGAGGAAAGAAATTGGAAAATATCCTGCTCTTCCTATCCTAAAGCCATTAGAGTTATCTTAATGAATCATATTAAAAAGGAACATTTGATTGAGCTTTTAAATGATTTGGATGAGATTAATAAATCTCTTTAATTATTTCACTAATTTTCTCATATTTTTTTATTTTTTATCCTTCCAATTTCTCTTTTTTCTATATTTCATCGATTTTTAACGCCTTATCTTCATTTTTTAAAATAGAAAAGTATTTTAATAAGCATATTCAATAAAGTAAATGAAAGATTAAAAGAGGTGATAATATGAAAAGCTCTGTTTTAATTTTAGGCATTCTTGCAGTAATACTTATTGCAGGAGGAGCATTTGCATTTGTCTTTATGGATGATATTGCTGACATTGCAGACGGTGGCAATTCAGGCACTTTTCATAAGGTAGCTGATAAAGTGGATAAAGTAACTTCATCTGACAGTTCAAGTTCAGATAGTGGAAGTGACATTGTAAGCGAAGTAGTAAAATTCAATTATCAAAATGGTGAAGGATACTTCCGTGAAGTCACTTACAAAGATGGTGGTTTCCGTCAATTTGATAATGCAAGTGGTGAACTTATAGGATCATCATACGATGAGGACCAAGAACAGCTTGGTGTTATTGATGGTAATTTAGAATAATTGCCATAATTTAAAAAGTTTTTTTTAAACTTTTTCTTTTTTCTTTTTTTATAATTTTTTCTATTCATTTTCACTAATTTTTTCATCTTTTATCACATTTACATGCTTTGATGTATATAATTAATATTTTTATATTATTTCATTTGATGTGATTTCATTATATTGGATATTCGGTAAATTATTTTATTATATTTTATCAACACTTGTAATTTAATCATTCATTATTTTAATTAAAACATATTAAATTTTTTAGCAGATTTTCACTTTTACACAATTATTATTTTCCACACTTTAGAATGATTTTTTGTATTGGAAAATTTTATAAATTTTAAAAAAATATCTAATTATATGAAAAAAATACAAACTCCAATCAGTGATGATGTTGTAAATGATTTGAAAGTTGGGGATAAGATATCTTTATCTGGATTAATGTATTGCGGTAGAGATGCTGTATTGCCAAAATTAGCCAGGTCTATAGTAAACGATGATACCGACAAATATCCTTTTGACTTCAATGGCATGGCTATTATGCATACTGCATTTAGCGTAGCAGGAATTGCTCCAACTACAAGCAATAAATCGGAAATAGAATCATCAATTCCAACATTATCCAAAGCTGGAGTGAAGTTTCATATAGGTAAGGGTTCTTTATCTGATGAAACCAAGGAAATATTGAATAAATATAATTCTATCTTTATTGTAACTCCTCCTGTAGCAGCACTCCTTACAAATAATGTCATATCAAAGAAATGTGTGGCTTATGAAGAAGAAGGAATGGAAGCATTCTTTGAATTGGAAGTTAAAGACATTCCAGGAATTGTAGCTATTGCACATGGTGAGTCTTTATAATTTATTTTTTCAGATGGAATGACATTTTTTATTTTCTATTTTCTATTTTCATTTTCTATTTTTTTGCACTGATTATTTTTCAAATGCTCTTTTTAATTTTATATACTATTTTTTAGATAATATTAATTAGAACTTTTTTAGGGGTATTTTAATGCAAAGGAGGGGAACAACTAATCTGCCACTGCATGGAGGACATACACCAAGATGGTTATTTGATCGAATGACTAAATTGTCTGGTGCAATTTCTGAAGTGGTAATTGAAGAATATGGAACAAATGAATTCCTAAACAGAATATCTGATCCTTATTGGTTCCAAGCATTCTCATGTGTTATTGGTTTTGATTGGCATTCTTCTGGAACAACCACAACCACACTCGGTGCATTAAAATCCTCAATTGATCCAGAAAAGCTTGGAATCTATATCTCTGGAGGTAAAGGAACTGCTTCCCGCAAAACTCCTCAAGGAATTGAAAGGGCCGGGGAGATATTCAATCTTAAAAGCTCTAATGTTGAAGATATGATTCATTCAAGCAAGTTATCTGCAAAGGTGGACAACTCATGCCTGCAGGACGGCTATAATTTATATGTTCACAATTTCTTCATCACTGAAAAAGGGGATTGGGCAGTAGTCCAGCAAGGAATGAACACTGCAACAAAATATGCGAGACGTTACCATTGGATGGGTGAAAATGTTACAAGTTTTTTAGAGGATCCTCATAATGGAATATCTTGTGATAAAAAGGAAAATGAGGCATTGAACATGGCCTCAAAGGATAGTGTTGAAGCACAAAAGATCAGTGTTGATTTGATTAATGATAATCCAGACCATCTAAGGAGTTATTTCAAAAGAAAAGATTCTAATCAACTTCTTTTAACTGATTTTAGCATAGATGAAACAAATTCCCTTACTTTGCCTGAGCATCATCAGGTATTGGATATGGATTTATCTGATAAGGAATTTGAAGTCTTAAAGAATGCTTGGGAAATTCAGCCAGAAAAGTATGAGGACTTGATTTTGCTTCAAGGCATTGGTCCTAAAAAAATAAGGGCGCTTGCTTTAATCTCTGATTTGGTCTTTGGAGAGCCTGCAAGTTGGAAAGACCCTGTAAAATATTCATTTAGTCATGGTGGAAAGGACGGTTTTCCTTATCCTGTTGATAGGGATGTTTATGACAATTCAATAGCCACTGTAAAGGATGCGCTTTATCAGGCAAAATTAGATAAATATGATAAAATGAAGGCTTTAAAACGTCTGGATGATTTTATTTCTTAGGTGTTATGGTGGAAAAGATAAATAAATTATTGTTAAATAATTTATTCTTCTTTTGTGAAAATTTTTATTCTTCTTTTTTTCATTCTTTATTGATTTTTCTATTTTCATCATGGATATTTACAGTTTTTCCATGAGCTGTTGGAATTACTTCAAATACAGGATTTTCAAATTCCAAATCAAATTCCTTCCCTTCCATCAAAAGATGTTGGAAAATTGCAAGTGCTGCAACTTCAGAATGAGGTTGTGTTGTTACGGAAACATTCCAATCAGCATTCTTATAGACTTTTGTAGGTACTTTTGCTCCACCAACGATGATTAGGACATCATCACCGGTTTCACGCACTTCATCTACAATTTCATGAGCTTGAGAACCATACATGGTTAAATGAACTATTTTTCCTCCATTTTCTCTCCAGTTCATTATAACTTCCATATATGAATTGTTATATTCAATTTCAAAGTCTCCTCCCCATCTGTCTGCAATATCTCTCACGCTTTTCATCATGCTGTGGTCTTCTTCTCCTGCCAACCACACTTTACTTGCACCAAAAGCTCTAGCAGTTAAGCATACATGGGTGGTTATACGTGTGTCTCTTCCTATTCTGTGATCTAATCTTAAAACATTTATATTCATTGTTTCACTCTTTTACAATAAGATAATTTGATAATTTTAATTTTTTATTTTTATTTTTTTAATTATTTATAAATCTTAAGTTTTTTATTTAATTTAATATTTTAAATTAAAGAACTGAAATTTATTGAAATCAATACTAACATAGCGAGTAATGAGAAAAGTCTTCCTAATTCGTTAGAGGTTCCAAGGACATCTCCATTTGCAATCTTGAGATGTTTTTTAGCAAGCAATGCTGTTAATGCTCCACCAAATGCTCCTCCAATAATACCTAAAAGTCCTATGTGTATTCCAGGACTTAAACTTAATGCTACAGCAATTATAAAGCATATGATTAATCCAATAACATAATTTTTCAAGTTCATGTACTTGATGAAATATTTGCCGATTCCATCTTCTGATGCTTGAGAACATATGCAACAGGTTGTCAATCCTATTTTTGCAGATATTTCTGCAACTATTATCAATAAAAGGAAATTAAAGCTTACTGCATATGCATAATTAATTAAAGAGGTGAATGCGGCTATTGTAATTGTTCCTACAATAAATCCAGTAGCTATTCCTCCAACACCAGTCATGGGATCTTTCATAATGCTTAATTTTTTCTCTGGGGATCCATGGACCATCACTCCATCTCCAAAGTCCATCAGTCCATCAAAATGATTAAATCCATTTATCAATAATAAGAATCCATAGACTATTGTTGCAATCAAAAATGGATCAAAATGGATGAATTTCGCTAATATGAATGCAATAATTGTGGCTATTAATCCTATAAGGCCATTTAAGACGGGCCAAAACCAAGTTAGCCTTGCCATTTCATCAATAGTTGTGTAAATGTTTAAAGGAAGTATTGTTGAAAAAGTCAATAATCCTCCAATGGAACGTAATATTGAAGGGCTTTGCTTTTCAAAGTAGTCATCATTATTTTCATCTTTCATATTTTCAAATCCATCAATTATTTAATTCTATCAATTCTTAATATCAATCAATAATCGTTAAAATTCATTCTTCGAGTAACTTTGTCATGCATCCCGCTATCAAGCCAGCAAATGTATTTGATAAGACAGGGCCTAATCCATATAATATTCCAGGCTTTTCTTTTGCATATCTCCTGAAGTTCAGCAAAGCCTTTGTTCCAGCTATTTGGTTTGCAATTGTTGCACCGATAAGCTCATCTGGATAGAAATGAACCAATTTTTCATTTAAGTTTATTTCACGGACTCTTCCTTTTTGAAGGTCTTCTTCCAATCTAATCGCTGCAATTAAGAGAACGTTGATGTTTTTATCGCTAATTGATTTAAGCAATTGCTTTTCCAATCTTTCTTTCAATTCATCAGTTTCTTCCATATTTTCTAGAAGACTCATTCCAACTTCAATCATATCTCCAATTTGGATTCCTTCACTGACAAGATAATCGAGTATTCCAATGTTCAAATCAATCTTTTCCAATGCATCTTCACAACTAATTACAACTGCATCTTCAATTCTTTCTATGAATTCATCTAAATCTATATCATCATCCTCATATTCCATATTGGTTATGTCTAAACCGATTTCCATTATATAATCTTGATCTAAAGTCTCTTCTGGAAGATTGGATGCAATAGCTAGGAAATCATCGTTGTTTAGGATATGATTTATATGGGCTGGCAAGTGAAGTGATTCAAAGAATTTTGCTTTTTGCTTAGTTGCAACCTTATAAAGTTGGATGAGTAATTTAGGGCTGAATGCATGATTCAAAAGAATTATTTGTCCAAAATCAACTTTAGCATTCTCAAATCCTTTCCAGCTATTGACAACTTTCAGTTCATTGTAAAAATCCTGAACTTCAAGGTCATTGGAAATTACAGTAATGACAGTTATATCCTCATAAGTGTTGCTTATGAAATCTATTTTATCAAAGCTTTGAGCGATATAACCTCCATCAATCTCATTATTATCCTTATATTCTTCAGTGATTTCCATTAGTTCAACATCGTTTAATGGTTCATCATCATTTTCCCTATTGAAACTGATGTAATTGTCTGACAATACCATGATGTTTTCTATAATGTCAATTCCATCACTTATTTCCAAATCACTGAATGTTAAGAAATAATCTGGATTATTAATGTATAAAGCATCTTCGTTTTTAATCAATTCACCATTCACTAGTTTGTTTTTGATGCTTTGGATTTTTTTGTTGTTTTTATTGCTTTTACTTTTTTTAGACAATTAAATTCCTCTTTCCAATTGCTTTGAATCTTTTTTCTTTTCATGATTCTTCTAATTTTGCATTGATTTTATATTATTGAATATATTTTTATAACAAATATTATTTAATTGTAATTATATATATTATTTTAGATAATTATTTAGAGAATATTAAGACAATTATTTAGAGATTAATTTTTATTGGAATTTAAGTTTAAGGGAGTAATTTTATGGTTTATATTATTGACCCTCAGAATGCAGGAATATCTGGGAATATGATTATTGGAGCTCTTGTGGACTTGGGAGCTGACGGGGAAAAAGTTAAATGTCTTATGGAAGATGTGGCGGTTGACTTTGGTGAGGTTGAAGTGTCCTTAAACAAGGTAAATAAGTCAGGAATTGATGCTACATTTTGTAATGTAAAGACAATTGATGAAGATAATGAAAACAATCATCATGTTCATTTTCCAGATTTCATGGAAAAAATTGATCTCTTGAAATATGCAGATATTGAAAATTTAACCGATGAAATGGTTGAAATGGCTAAAAAGGTATTTAAGAGAATAGCCATTTCAGAGTCAAGAGTCCATGGCAAAACCCTTGAAGAAGTTCATTTTCATGAAGTTGGTGCTGCAGATGCTGTTGCAGATGTTTTAGGATCCATTTGCGCTTACTTTGATTTAGGAATGGATAATGATAAGGTGGTTGGTCTTCCTATTGCTGTTGGTGGTGGAGTGGTTGTAACTGCCCACGGAAGAATTCCTGTCCCTGCTCCTGCAAGCTTGGATATTCTTAAAGGATTAAATGAGGATTCCTTTAAAGATTTCTCAAAAGGGGAAGCTAAATGCATTGGTGGACCGGTGAATTCTGAACTTGCAACTCCTACTGGTTGTGCTTTGTATATGGAGTTCTGTGATGAATTTTTGGAATTCGCACCTATGATGTCTCCTGAAGAGATTGCATACGGTTGCGGTTCAAAGGAATTCGATTTCCCTAATGTGTTAAGGGTCATTAAATCCAGAAATGTCAATGGAAAACATAAGGTTTCTGTAATTGAAACCAATATTGATCATATGTCTGGTGAGGAATTAGGATTCTTGTTTGATTTGCTCTTGATTGAAGGGGCTAGAGATGTTTCAATGGTGCCTATTACCATGAAGAAAAATAGGCCTGGGCATTTAATTAAAGTTATTTCAAAACCAGATTTAGTTGACCATTTAGTGAATATCCTCTTCAGGGAAACCGGAACTTTAGGTATTAGGGTCTCTGAAAACACTCATAGAGGAGTTGCTGAAAGGCAATTTGTTCCTTTGGATATTAATGTTGGCAATCATATTTATACAATCAACTTCAAAATAGGTTTGATTGGAGATGAAATAATCTCTCATAGGCCTGAATATGAGGATTTGCGCAGAATCTCTGTAGAGCAGGACATTCCTTTAATTGAAGTTAGGGATGTTGCAAACACTATGATTCGTGATTATTTGGAAAACAATAGAGAGTAAAAATATTTTGTATGTCAATAAGAAATTCTTAAATAAGAATAAGAATAATTATTATATGTGAAAATATGAGAATTCCAAGAATAAATTTAGCATTTTTATCAAGATTTTTTATCATATTGGCTCTGATATTACTGATTTATAATGAATTCAAGCTTCAATCCAGTTTGCTTGCATTCATCTCCTTGGTATTTGCTGTATTGTCTGTTATTTGTATGGTAATATTTGCCATTCGTTTTAGACAAGGAAAGTACAATCAGTCTTTTCAGATTGTTGTTGAGACAGATGTAGATAGGGCTTTAAAGGATGGTGTGATATCTGAGGAACAAGCGGAATCCATTCCTAGACGTGTTGTTCTTAATACCAAAGATCTTATATTAAATGTGATTTTTAATTTTGCAATTGCAAATCATTTTGATTTGATTCCTATTGATATTCTTAGGGAGATATTGCCTCATGTTCCACCTGCTCATTTAGAGTATTTGTATGAGGAATCCCGTGAAATAAGTGATGATTTGAATGATTATTTCAGAGCACAGAAATTTGCAAATAAGGCAGATGTCATCACCAGATCAGATGAGATTAAGGAATACTTGGCTAAAACATATCCTTGGATGGCTCCTGAAACTTTACAAAACACTTATGATTATTTCTTTTTAGGAATTGGAAATGGATAATGTCTTTTTATTCCTTTTCTTTTTTTATCATTCCAATAATAGTTTTATATATTACAAATTACTTAAAGCATTAGTATATATTATTTTTATTATGGGATGCTTTGAAATAAAAATTTTTAAAAATAGCTTTTTTTGTTTAATTTTAATTAAGGTGTAAA
>JAEEWY010000212.1 GCA_016291275.1 Methanobrevibacter sp.
ACTTAAATGGGAGGTTACATTGCCGTTTTGGTCCATCAAGGGACTTCCATCTCTTTGACGAATTCCTGATAAAAACTGGTAAATTGTGTTGTATGCGTCAATTGCTACAGTTCTTCCTTCCAAATCTTTTAGACTAATTTCCTCTGGGGAAACTATGTCCTTGAATTTTACTCCCATATCATCCACCTAATATTTCTTAAATTCATTTGTTTTTATTTTAGTCATTGTAAATATATTTATTTTATGAAATAGAGCATTTGAAAACTATTTTTCATGTTTAGTTAACTATTTATGGTTTAAATCATATTTTTAATGCTCTATATTTCACCATCATTATATCAGCATAACTTATATTTCAGTAAAGTAATTTATTGGGAAGAATTCTTTAATCCACATCAAGATTTCACCATTGTTTATTATGGTATAATCACGTGTTAAGAAATCTTCTTCAGTATTATAAAGCTCTTTAAGCTTATCTGATGCTTTTTCTATCTGAATAACATTTATCTCTCTTCTGGATTCAACATTGTAGTTTTTCAATATCCTTCCAATAGGAGTGTCTGCTCTGATTAAATCGTCCTTGATTTCTTGTGTCAATCTTTTTAGAGGTATGTAGGAAACAGCATAAATCAAAGGATTATTGTCCTTATGCATTACGATTTCCCTATAATTTACTTCATCTCCAACATCAACATTAACCAAAGGTGCGCTTTCTTCAGTTGCCTCTTCGAAATGTTGCTCTAAGGTTTTCAAATCGATTTTTCCATATAGGACATCTAGGATTGCTGTAATTGAACCATCAGTTGTCAATAGAATTTTTTGAGTGTTTGAAAACTGTTTATGGTATTTTTCCTCAACAGCATTAATCTTTTCAATTAAACGTACATTGATGTTATTGTCAGTAGTTTTTGACATATTCAGTCTCCGTGTGACTTGTTACTTTTATTATTTTAATAAAAAAAATATTGATTTAAATATGATTTATAAGTTATCAGGGTTTTCAATAAATCCTGAAATTGCAGATGCTGCTACAACTCCTGCATTAGCTAAATATACTGATGAATTCGGGTCTCCCATTCTTCCTTTGAAGTTTCTGTTTGTAGATGAAATGCTTGTTTCACCTTCAGACAATACTCCCATATGTCCACCTAAACATGGTCCGCAACCAGGGTTGGATACCATAGCTCCAGCATCTAAGAATGTCTTTATGTATCCTAAATCCATTGCCTTTTGATATATTTCCTTTGATGCAGGTATGATGATTAATCTTACATCATCATGAACTTGCTTTCCTTCAAGCACTGCTGCTGCTTGTGCAAGGTCAGACAATCTTCCATTGGTACATGAGCCAATGAATCCTTGGTCAATATGAGTTCCAGCAACTTGTGACAATGGCTTTACATTGTCCACATCATTAGGGCAAGCTATTTGAGCTTCCATATCATCTACATTAAACAGGAATTCCTTTTCGTATATGGAATCCTTATCGGATTTAAGGATATTCAATTGGTCCTTTGTCTTGCCGGTTCTTTCGCAAACATATTCAATTGTGGACTGATTAGGTTCCATTATTCCGTTTTTAGCACCCATCTCTATAGCCATGTTTGTCATGGTCATTCTGCTTTCAACATCCAAATTGTCGATTGTCACTCCACAGAATTCAGCAGTCTTATAGGTAGCTCCAGCTATTCCAATCTCTCCAATGATGTTTAGAATCAAGTCCTTTGAAGTGATGCCTGGATTCAATTCTCCTTCAACTTCTATCTTGAATGATTCAGGAACCATGAACCATGTCTTTCCAGTGGCATAAACCATGGCTAAATCGGTAGCACCCATTCCAGTGGAAAATGCTCCGAATGCTCCATAGGTACATGTATGTGAGTCTGCACCAACAATGATTTTTCCAGGCTCAACATGGCCTTTTTCAGGAAGCACTTGATGGCAGATTCCTTCTCCATGAATGTAATGATTCTTAATTCCTTGAGTTTTAATGAAGTTTCTAGCAACCTTTTGAAACTCTGCAGATCCAATTGTGTTTGCAGGCACATTGTGGTCAAAGACAATGACTATCTTTTCATTGTCCCATACCTT
>JAEEWY010000033.1 GCA_016291275.1 Methanobrevibacter sp.
ACACTAACATTGACATTCCAATAATCCTTGGTCTTGAACCTAAGGAAACAGATCCAAGACAGCCTGATGGAAACTATCCTGAAGGTCATTATCTTGTCGGTCTTGAAGAAGTTGACTTTGATGGAGAATTAGACTTATTAGGTCCTATAGGCCCTAATCCAAAACTTTTGGATATCATAAACAATAAGATTTCCACTGCACTTGAAGAGTCAGAGCTTGACGCAGATGCAAAAACCGGAGTGTTGTTGGTGGTACACGGAAGCAGATTGAATTACAGTAAAGAGTTCATTACAGACTTATTTGGACAATTTGAAGCTCAAACCGATTATCCATGTGACTTTGGATTCATGGAACTTGTAGACCCTAACATTCCAACTTCAATCAACAAGCTTACAAGCGAAAACGAAGTGGACAGATTGGTTGTTGTACCTGTATTCATTGCTCCTGGAGCACACACTACAAGGGACATTCCAACAATTTTAGGATTCATTGAAGATGATGGAACTGGCCATCACCATCACCATCATCATGGCCATGGGCATTCTCACTCTCATGACCATGATCACAGTCACGACCACGACCATGATCACGGCCATAGTCATTCTCATGGACATCATCACCATCATCATGGCCATGATGATGTCAAAATGGAATTTGATGGGGAAATATTATACCCAGACCCAATCTGTGATGATGACATCTTAATCGAAATCCTTGAGGATATGGTTAAAAAGGCATTAGAATAATCATATTCTAATTTCCTTATTTCTTTTTTTTTTAACATGCAGTATTTTTTCAATACTCCCGGTCTTTTTATCTTTTTTTAAATTTCTATCCTCTTTTAGTAAAAATTATTAATAGTCTTTTTTTAAATATAATATTGAAATATCATAAAACTAATCATGGGGTATTTTATGCATAAGAAGTTTATGGATGAAGCAATCAAGGAGGCTGAAATATCATTGTCTGAAGGTGGAATACCTATTGGCGCAGTCCTTGTAAAGGATGATGAAGTAATATCCAGAGGCCATAACAGACTTATACAGAACGATTCAGTAATTCTTCATGGTGAAATGGATGCAATTGAAAATGCAAAGGGCCTCAATTATGATGACTATAGAAAATGCACCCTTTACACAACCCTTTCACCTTGTCCAATGTGTTCTGGAGCAGTGCTCCTATACAATATTCCAAAGGTTGTTATAGGTGACAATACAACCTTGATGGGAGCCGAAGATCTCTTGAAGGACAATGATGTTGAAATCATCGTTCTAAACGATTCAAGATGCAAGGAGCTATTTGAAAGCTTTGTAAGTGAAAACCCAGGAGTTTGGGAGCATGAGCTTGCAAAGGTAGGAAACACTACAGAACTAAAGAAATGATATGTGAGTGATTAATATGGAATCAGTCATTACAAATGAAAAGGATGAAAGGTTCATTGAGCTAACAAGGCAGTTGGACAATGAATACTTTATGAAATATGGGGATGTAGTTAAAAAATATGAGGGCTATAATGATTTGAAAGATCCCCATATAGTAATTCTTGCATTGAATTGGGGAAATCCAATTGCCTGTGCAAGCTTCAAATTGTTTGATAAGGATACCATTGAAATAAAAAGGGTATATGTTAAAAAAAGATACAGAAGAAAGGGTATCGCATACAAGCTTGTAAAGCAGCTTGAAAAATTGGCTATGGAGGAGAACTTCAAATACTCCATAATCGAAACAGGCCGTGAAAATGAGGCAGCAATTAATCTATATAAGAAACTGGATTATGAAATCATTGATAATTTCGGTATCTTTGAAGGAGACGATTTGTGCATTTGCATGAAAAAACAATTCAAGAGCCTTATATTCTAATTTAATTTAATACTTTTTTTAAAACATTTTTTATATTAAAAAAATCAAATACTTTCATATGAAATCAAGCCAAATAAAAGTCTCAGAAATTGGTGAGAAAGGCCTTATTGAAAGAATAATAGAAAAATCCAGAACATGTTCTTCTTGTGGATTTGACAACAACACTGACCTTTCCAATTTTGCCACATCAATTGGAGACGATTCTGCACTGACAAGCGTTGATATGGATGACAATAGCTATTTGGTTACTTCTACAGATATGCTGATTCAATCAAGCCACTTCCCAAAAGGCATGACTTATTTTCAAATGGGATACAAATCAGTAGTGGTAAATGTAAGCGACCTTGCCAGCATGGGTGCAGAAAACATTGGATTTCTATTGAACATAGCAATTCCAAAAGACATGCTATTGGATGACTTTGATGATTTGATATGTGGAGTCATAAGGGCCTGTGACAATTACAATATTCCTCTTATAGGTGGCGACACCAACGAGGCAAATGAGATAATTATTTCAGGAACAGCCATTGGCCAAGTTGACAAAAATAAGGCATTGATGAAATACGGTTTTGAAAGGGGCGACCTTGTTTGCATAAGCGATGAATTGGGATACGCTGCACTTGGATTTGAATTATTGGCTCTCAAGGAAAAAGATCAGAATCTATATCATGAAAAGATAGAAAAAATAAAGGAAATAGATTCAACAATCATTGATTTGGCTCTGCTAAAGGCATTAAAGCCAGAAGCGAAATATGATGAAGGCCATATTTTAAGAGAACATAACACAGCAAATAACAGAATTTCTGCAACAGACATTACAGATGGCCTTGCAAGCGAATTTTATGAAATATTGAATTCAGACAGGAAGTATTCCAATCTTAATGATAGCAATTCATCAAATTCCTATACTAAAGGAATAAGAATCTATGAGGAAAAGCTTCCAGTAGAGGATGAATTCAAGGAAATAGCCAATATATTGGATTTAAATTACCTTGACCTGTTCCTACATGTAGGTGAGGATTTTGAACTCCTATTCACAATAAATGAAGAACTGAAAGATCAATTGTCAACAGAAATGAATTATCATGTTATAGGTGAAATCACTGATGATGATACAGTTGAAATAGTACTCTCAAATGGTCAAATTGAAAAAATAAGCTCAAGAGGTTATCAACATCTCAAATAAGCAACAAAGAACTCATTTTTATCAGGTGTTTTTAAGATGAAGGAATCCAGCTTTTACACTAAACTATACGAAGATGATTCATCAGATAAAAAATCTGTCCAATGCAATCTATGCGGAAGGATGTGCAGAATAGCTGATGGTGATTTAGGCTTCTGCAATACACAAAAAAACATCGATGGAAAATTGTTTTCAATCAACTATCAGAGAATCGCTTCATACCACATTGATCCCATTGAAAAGAAGCCTCTTTATCACTTTTTGCCTGGTTCATCAACATACTCAATAGGCGGTTTTGGGTGTAATTTCTCATGTTTGAACTGTCAGAACTATATGCTATCTATGAATTCTTATGATGAATATAACTCAACTAAAATACTGCCAGAAACCATCGTTAAAAATGCCATCAATGACAATTGCCTATCGATTTCTTGGACCTATAATGAACCTACGCTATACTTTGACTTCGCCCGTGAAACCTCTTTGATTTCACATAAGGAAAATCTTAAAAATGTATATGTTTCAAATGGCTATATGAGTGAGGAATCCTTGACTGAAACATTGAATTTCATTGATGCATTCAACATTGACTTGAAGTTCTTTGATGACAAGCTATATAGGGAAATCTGCGGAGGAAAATTGGATATTGTTCTTGACAATCTAAAGGCCATTCATCAAAGCAAGTCACATTTGGAAATAACAACCCTACTGATCAATGACTTGAATACGGATGAGGACCACATAAGGTCAATCTGCAGTTTCGTATTGGATGAATTGGGAAAAGAGGTTCCCATTCACTTTTCAAGGTTTTTCCCAATGCATAAGATGAGCGATAAAAGTCCAACAAAAATAGATTTTCTCTTAAGGGCTAAGGAAATAGCTCTAGATATGGGAATTGAACACGTTTATTTGGGAAACATGCCTGCTGACAACAATAGCTATTGCCCTAATTGTGGAGAGCTTCTCATTGCAAGAGAAAGGTACTGCAACAGCGATAAAAATAGAATAGAAAATGGCCATTGCGCTAATTGCGGCCATGAGTTGAATTTTGTTTTTGATTAGTTGCCTTTAATCAATTCCACAACTTTTTTTGAAGCTGTTCCATCATCGAACTGATTGTATTTCTCATTGAATTTTCTATACTTTTCACCAAACTCATCATTGTAGCTATTGATGTCAAAATTCTTCAATAGCCCAATCAATTCTTCATTTGTCTCGACTTTAGGTCCTGGTGCCTCTTCAAAAATGTCAAAATAGAATGACCTTACGTTTTTAGTGTAATCATCAATGTCATAAGTGAAATAGATCATAGGCCTTTTCAATATGGCATAGTCGAACATGACAGATGAATAGTCTGTTATCATGATATCTGAAATGAGATAAAGTTCCTGAATGTCCCATTCCTCATCGCATTCTATAATGAAGTCATCGTATTTGCTCCAGTCAATGCTTTTGTCCTTTACCAAATAGTGGAACTTGACTATCAAGGTAAACTCATCCTTGAAGTTTTCATAGAATGCATCGAAATCCATAGCGCTTGCAAACTTGTATTCCCCTTCCTTTGTGTACTGGTTGTCTCTCCAGGTTGGGGCATAAAGGATCACTTTCCTGTCTTTAGGAATATTAAGCTTCTCCTTGATTTCTGCAATGTCTGATTCATTGTTCTTTTCAAACAATATGTCATTTCTAGGATAGCCTATTTCAAGCATTTCCCCCTTGAAGTCAAATGCCTTCCTGAATATTTCTGATGAGTATTCATTTTGTGAGAGAAGGTATTGCCACTCTCTTGTATTCCTTTTGAAGTCTTCACGATACCTTTCAAGGTCAGTATTGCCGCTCATGTCCAGTACATCCATATCCAATCCCAATTTTTTAAATGGGGTTCCATGCCATGTCTGGATGTATCGTGTATTCTTGTTTTTCCTTAGGTAATACAAATGCCTTGAGTCAAGGACCCAGACACCGCTTCTTAGAGTATAGAATAAGTATTTGAAAAAGGACCTTTTCACCTTGATTGCCTTTCCAGGAATTTCAATGTCTGTATTTGAAAGGGACCATACGCATTTGTACTCATCATCAAGGCCTTGATTTATCATCTCTTCATAGATGTATCTTGGGCTTCCTGCATAATTTCGGCCACTGCTTGATTCAAAGAGGATGACCTTATCATTTGAAGGGATAATATATGATTCCAATATGTAAACAGCTCTTACTGAGTATTTAGCAATATCCTTCATGATTTTTTTAAAGTTCACCATCATTATACCTTCTATTTGTATCAGTCTTCTATCCTTCCAATTCTTTTACAAGCTTTTGTGCATTTTCCCAATCATTATGGTCATCTATTTCTGTCCATTTAAGGCCGTTTGTCAAGACAAAGTCTATGGTTTTGATTTCACTTAAGTCCTTGTATGCGTAATCATAATAATTTTGAGGGTCTTCTTGAATCAATTCCTCTAAAATCCTGTTGAAAACAGGAATATCTTCAGCTATTACCTTAGAGACTCCTATGAATTCTCCAGTGGAAGATGGAATGTTCAATTGCTTGCCGATTGAATTGATTTTGCCGTTAGCTATTGTTTTGTCCTCATTGTAGGATTCATCATCTATTATAAGCTTGAATGATTCTTCGTCAAGTTCCTTGAAGTTGTCTATTATCATTCCTGTATTGTTGGAATCTACGAGCCTTGAAATTATTTCTGGGTCTATGACATTGTCTCCATTAATTAGAATAAAGTCCTCTTCCAGATTGCTATCCTCAATGTATTTGCTTGCAAGATAGGTTGAAACGGAAGTGTTTGTTATATCGTATTTTTCATTTGCAATGGTTTCAATTTCTATTTCATATTTTTCAGCTATTTCAGGGCATGAATCAATTACCTTATCCTTATTATATCCAACTACTAGGATAAACTTGCTTATGTTTGCATCAATGCAATTTCTTATCATTCTTTCAAGCAATGTCACTTCATTGATCTTTAGCAATGCCTTTGGAATTTCTCTTGTAAGAGGCATTAGTCTTGTACCCATTCCAGCTGCCAGTATTATAGCTATCATATCATCACTTTCATTCATAGCATTAAAAAAATATTTGGATGTCCTCTGATATTAGTATTTTCTTCCTCGCATTCTCAAATTCTATTTTGTCATATTTGTTATGAAAAGAATATTTTCTATTCAGTTCAATAGAATTGAAGATATTTTTGGTTCTTATTTCCCATTTTCTTACGGGGTGGTTTAAAATATCTTCATAAGGAATTGAGAAACTGAATCTTCCATCCTCTTCATTCCTTGTCTTATAGAATATTTTTTCTTGGTTGATTACATTTTCAATATAGAAATCATCTAATTTTCCATCTGTTTTTCCACTTATTTCAAATGTGTTATCATTTAATTTTATATTATCGATGTTTATATTTAAATTATTAGTTTCCCTTATGTCCATGAAAAATATTCCATCTTCTTCAATTCCTATTTCCACATCGAAATCTCCACCTTCTCTAACTCCTCTGTATAGATTTGTTAGAAAATTCTCTTTTTTAAACTTATCACAAACATATTCAACTTTAATTTTTGAATGTCCTTTATCCTTAATAAGATCGATTGGAACAATGATTTGCTTGATGGATTCTGCTAAATTATCTGATTTTTTATTGAACTTATTATTCATTTCAAGTTCGTATTCATTGCCAACAATGTCTATAAGTCTTGCTTTGGTTTCATGAGGGTAATCATTTTTCAAATAGTTGATTCTTTCACTAAAAGTTATATATACATTATTTTTATCTAATGAAACTTCCTCTTTATAGACTATTAGCTTTTCATCCATAGCATCTTTTTCAAAATCTATATATTCCTTATACTCATCCTTTAGATTTTTTGAAAAATGAGGATTTTTCATTAATTCGTAGTATTTTTTTGAAAAATAGCATAAGCTTTCAATGTCTTTCTCAAAAACCATCTTATACATGATTTTTTTAGTAGAATTTAAACCTTTCATCAATTCCATTGGGACAAGATCTAATATTTTTATTATTTCTTCAATTATTTTTAAATGGTCTTTTTCACTGAATTGATAAAAGATTTTAAGATATAAGATTAAGTCATAATTTATCCATCTAAAGAATAATTCCCTTTTTACCTTATCATTGAAATTTCTTTTTTGAGCCATATCATAACACAATCTAATCATTTTTATTCTGTCTTCGAAATTCTCGTATCTTTGGTGCTGCTGTGTTACTGAAGAATTATTGTCTTGCCTTATTCTCCATAAATAGCTTGTATCTTTTGTTAAAGATATATTATTTCCAAGGCTATATGCCTCTAAAGCAAATGGAATGTCTTCATATTTCATTTTAGGTATGAATCTTATATTGTTTTCATCTAAAAATGATTTTTTATAGAGTTTGTTGGTGCAAAATGTATCCCATATGAGTTCAGGCATTTCCTCGAAAATGACATTTTCCTTTTTGTCTTCTATATTTTTATAAGCGTTATTGTAGATTAAACTGCCATAAAAATTATATCTGGTCAATCTCTTGCCAAAAGAACCTACAAAATCAGAATCATTTTTTTTAGCCAATTCATATAATTTTTCACATCTATCAGGCAATATGATGTCATCGGAATCTAAAAACATCACATATTCGCCTTTAGCAAGTTCAATACCTAAATTTCTAGCGATTGATGGCCCTTCATTGCTCTTGTGATATGCGTAAAAATTATCGTAGTCAAGAGCATATTCATCTATAATATTTATTGAATTGTCAGTGCTCCCATCATCTATCATTAACACTTCCATCTCCTCTATCATGCTTTGCTTTAATATTGAGTTCAATGTCTCTGGGAGATAGTTTTCAATATTATAAATGGGCACAACTACAGATATTTTAGGGTTTGTCTTCATATGATCTTCCTTTTTCAGATGTAATAATATTTTTTATGAATTTTAAATAAATTCAAATAACTTTTTTCATATGAATTTTTGATAATTATAATATAAATACTTTGGAAAATATTGGAAATTAAATCATTGATTTATTGAACATTATTCAATCATCACTAATTGCCAGATTTTTTTTAATTCCATATTTTCTATTTTTTATATACACAAAAATTATAAGTATTACAAACAATAATATTTTAATTATTTATATAAAGATTAAAAGGTTTTTAGACACTTCTTTAATTGATTATTTTTAATGCATACACTTTTACTCATTTGGTGAATTTTATGGACCATAGACAGGAAACTATATTTAATTTATTGCAGGAATTTGATGTAATCAGTAAAAAATATGGTATTGATTATTTCATAGCTGCAGGTACCGCTTTAGGTGCCATTAGACATAGGGGATTCTTACCTTGGGATGATGACATGGACATCTATCTTACAAGGGACAATTGGAATAAATTAAAAGATTTAGTGGAAAATGATGAAATTGAAACCCCAGAAAATCGTATTTTTGTCTTTAATGAGAATACAAAATATTACCGTAACAACATTCCTAGATATGTCAATCAAGACACTTCAGCTCTTTTCATGTCACAGGCATTGAACGGAAAATCCTTAGGACAGCATCTTGAATTTTTGATTTTGGATCCTATGCCTGTTGGTGAAAAGGAAGAAGAGGAATACATCGATCTCTTCAGAGTCTATTCAGAACTATTATCTCCTTATTTTACAATTTGCAGAGACTTAACCATTGAGGAATGGGATAAGCATTTTGAATTGTATCAAAAATATTTCAATAGAGCCAATGAAATAGGTGATGAAGAGGTTCTTAAGGAACTTGGAGCTAAATTGCAAGGCTATCCTACTGAAGACTGTGAAAATTACTGCATGCGCTGGGGAGACCTAATTTACACTTACCCAAGGGAATACCTTGAAAACTACAGATATGAAACCTTTGAAGGAATGAAAATACAAGTTAGCAAATATGTTGAAACCATGATGAGGATTGCCTATGGTGATGATTGGATGTACGTTCCTGAATTGAATAACCAAATTATTCATCCTCATATCGAAGACTATTCCACTTCCTGTCTGGAATATTCCAATCGCTATCTTGGAAAGGTCAATAGAGAAGAAATAATAAAGAAATATAGAAATGTTAAGTATACAAACCTTAAGCTATTTTCAAAAACAAAAAAGGTTGAAATGTTAACTGCGAAAGTTAATGTAAATTCAAAATCAAAAACAATTTCTGCATATTTAGATGAAAATCACGATAATTTGCTAAATTTATTAAAAAATAAAAACTATGATGAAATTCTATCAGAATTTGATGATTATTCCCAATTGCAATTGAGTAGTGATGTTAGAAAATACAATATATTTGTACCTATATCTGACAATTGCCTTGAGATATTATTGGCCTCCTTAGTTGAAAAGGGAGAATATTATAAGGTTGACAGATATTTAAACATTCGTAAAAGCAATGATTCAAAATTGTCTGATAGATTAATTGAAATAGATGAGATGGTAAGTTTCTGTAGAGAATTATCCATTGCTCGCTATGATGAAAAGGATGAGGCATCTGTCCAGTCCCTTATTGACAAATATGAAGCTAAATACCCTAATTTATTGGATATCCATCGTGCTAAGCTATGGATAATGGAAAACAATGCAAAATCAGAGGAAGATTACAAATCAATTGATGAGTATTGTGAAAATGTGCTTGAAACTTATCCTTTTGATGGAGAGATAATGGCAAGTCAAGCAAAGGCAAAATCTGAATGCGGTCAAAAGGATGAAGCTATTGAACTTTACAAAAAAGCTATTGTCAATACCAGAAATGGCTTAATTTGGCAAAAGGTTGAAGATGAAACAGGAATCAGTCGTTCTGAAATGGAATATGATTTGATTGAGGGGAACTAATATGAAAACTGAAAAGGATATTCAAATTGAATTGCTAAAGGAAATTGACAGTATTTGTACCCAAAACAATTTAAAGTACACATTGATTGGAACCAATGGAATAAATGCTTTTGTCAATCATACAATTAAAAATGGACCTATTTCAGTTTCCATTGCAATGACTGCTGGAGATATTGGCCGCTTTTGTGAGATAGTTGAAAATACTAATGATGGAAGCCGCTACACAGAAAAAATCGTCACTGAATCAAAAACCAATCCCTGGCATGTCAACTTTGGAAATGAAAACACTACTTATTTCCATATATTCAGCTTAGATAAAAAGGAACATCATGGAATTAACATCGAAATATATCCTGTTCGTGGATTTGTCCTTTTGGATAAGAAGCCAGATCAAGTTTCTGCTAAAAAAGATACAGATTCCAGCAAAAATTCCATTTTCGGTAGTTTAAAGAGGATTTTTTCATCAAAAGAACATAAAGAGGATACAAAGGAACTTAAAAAAGAAGCAGAAGCAAAACCTGAAAAAGACTCTTTAAAAGATAAGACTTATATTGATAAATGGGAAGACATTCAAGAATATTCAACTGTTAAGATAGTAAATACAAAAATCAAGGCCAATGCCTTAAATGGTTTAGAAAGATATGCTGTTGACGATACAGAGTTATATTTACCTAAGGACGCTTCTAAATTTTTCACTGAAATCTTTGGAAGGACTTTTAAAAATCGTAAGATCAAGCCTACAGTTGTTGGCCCACGTTATATAATGAACACGGAAAGGTCTTATAATGAAGTTATCGAAGAGTCTAAAGATTTAATCGAAGAAGCAAAATCCATGAATGAAGAGATTAGCTTAGAGTCCTCAAAGGCGAATGATGATAGGAAGTCATTAAACAAGCTATGGGATCTAATTTTAATGACCAATAAGCAAATTGAATACACAAAGTATTTTGATGAGAATGTCGATAGTTTATTGGCTTTGGATTTAGATGACGAAAAGCAGTTCAATGAGGTTTATAAAGAGTTGAAACCTGTTATTTCCGCATTGAATAAATATTCAAAAATGGGCATGACATTCAGCATCAATCCAGAAACCGATGACCTCATTGAAAAGGTATTGATTTTAAAAGGAAATAAAAAATTGGTTAATAAGTTGAATCAATTAAAAGAAAAAGAGTATTTTGTCGAATAGCTTGATATTTCAATTTTTTTATTTCTTATTATTTCTTATTATTTTTTCTTATTTTATTCCTAATTCTTTTTTTTAATTTCCTTAATTTTTCTATTTTTTTCATTTTTTTTAATTAAATATTTTAATAATATCGGATATATTATATATTATCTTTTTTAAATATGTAAATTAGAATAATTTCAAAATTGTTATAGCAGGTTTTGAAAATAACTTATTAACTATATTGAGGCTGTATAAATGAATGATGTGCAAATGGGCTTATTTGATCTATTAGTTGAAATAGACGATATTTGTGAAAGTCACGATATTGAATATT
>JAEEWY010000034.1 GCA_016291275.1 Methanobrevibacter sp.
AAGGGTAAGTGTCATCTGAATCAATGAACATCAGATATTCCCCATTCACATGATTCAATGCTATGTTTCGAGGACCGAATGCCCCACCCATATTTTCCACAAGATGGATTGACTTAACGGTTTCCTTATTGGTCTCATTGTTGACTCTTTCCTTATAATCTTCAATGATCTGCTTTGTATTGTCTGTGGAACAGTCGTTAGCTATTATTATTTCAAGGTTTTCAATTCCTATTGTTTGATTGATAACCGAATCTAAAGTAATTGGAAGATATTTCTCTCCATTGTAAACAGGTATTATTACGCTTATCTTAAATTGGCTGATAGAAATTCCTCCTTTACTAAGATTTAATTATTTATAATTATCATATTATAATTTTATTCGAATATTCGTTTAATTATCCAATAAAAATTATTTTTTAGTTGCATTATTTATTCTAATTTTGATTGTTCAATTCCCTAAACATCAAGTCAATCATGTCTTTGACTGTGTACCTTTCAGGATAAATGTGCTTTACATTATAGTCATCGAGTATTTTTCCGGTTATTGGCCCAATAGCCACTGTAAGTGTGGAACTTGATAATTTTTCAACAAGTTCCTCCTTTTGATCATCTTTAGCTGTCTTGAATAGATTCACTACAGTAAGTGGACTTGTAAATGTTATTCCATCAATCTTTCCATCTATGATTTCCTGGATTAAATTTTCAATCTCCTTTTTGTCTTCTGGAATGACTGACTTATAGCTTTCTGCAAGTATCACTTCAGCCCCCATATCTTTGAGGCTATTTGGTAAAATAGTCCTTGCAGAAAATGTACGAGGGACGCCAACAATTTTATTATTTAAGTCGATTCTTTCAAATTCTTCAATGAGTCCTTCAGCAGTATAATCTTTAGGTATGATATCTATATGGAGTCCTTTATTCATAGCTACTTCTGCAGTTTTTGTACCGATAGTTGCAATTTTGCAGTCTGAATTCAAATTTTCTACAAAGTCAGGATAGAACTTGAATATTGAATCGATTGAACTGACTGAAGTGAAAATTAACCAGTCCAATTCTCCAAATCTACCCATCAATTCCTTTAGTGAATCTGTATTTTCCAGTTTCAATTCCAATGTTGGCACTATAAGCGCTTCTCCTCCATAGTTTTCTATGAATTCCTTTGCAGCCTTAGATCTTTCTTTTGGTCTTGTAATAGCTATTCTCTTTACCATATTTCCACATCTTGAGATTATAATTAATATTATGTTATTGTAATTATTTATTTTTTTTTTAGATATTGTCATTTATTCTATTTACTAAATCCATTCAATAATTATTTTTTTAGATATTTTCCTTAATTTCGTTTAGTAAATACCATTTAATACTTATTTAAATTTATATAATACTTATATCTAAAATTATATATGTAAAAAAATATGTATAAATTTTATCAATTTATTTAAATTATAATTATCGTGATATTAATGAAAATTTTATTTTTGAACTTACCGTATGAATTCAATATAAGCCGGGCAAGCAGATGGCCTGAAAAGACCAAGTCAGGTACTTTGTATTATCCTTACTGGTTAGCATACTGTGTTGGAGTGTGCGAAAGGGAAGGATTTGATTGCAAGCTTGTTGATTGCATTACAAAGGCATACTCAATTGAGGATACAATCGAGGAAGTAAAGGAATACAAGCCGGATTATATAATGGCTGAGATTACAACTCCTACCTGTACTTATGATTATAAGGTTATCAATTCAATTAAGGAAGCTTATCCTAAAGCTAAAATAATGATTGGAGGAACTCACGCAACCATCTTGCCTGATGCAGTCCTTAACGAATGCTTAGGCATTGATTATATTCTTCGTCAGGAATATGACTATACCGTTGGTGAACTGATAAATTCTGATGATGTTTCAAATGTTAAGGGAGTTTCCTATAGGGTGAATTCCAATGGTGAGGATCTTGCTTGTTTAGATGTAAATCTATTAGCTGATTCTATTGATTTCACTGTCAAGCATACTGAAGACAGAGAGCCATTAGAGGATTTGGATAGCCTTCCTTATGTTTCAAAGGTTTATGAAAAATACTTGAACTTTGATGATTACGCTTATGCATTTGCTCAAAAGCCAATGATTCAGATTGTATCATCAAGAGGATGTCCAAACCAGTGCAATTTCTGCAGCTATCCATCCACAATGGGTGGAAGGATTTACAGGACAAGATCTGTAAGTGACCTTGCAGATGAGTTTGAATATATTCTAAATGAGCTTCCAGAGATTAAGGAAATCTTCATTGAGGATGATACATTCACTGTAAACCAGCCAAGGGTAATTGAGTTCTGTGATGAAATCATCAAAAGAGGCTTGAAACCGGTTTGGTCCTGCAATACAAGAGTTGACTTGACCTTTGAAACCATGAAGAGGATGAAGGATGCAGGTTGCAGATTGCTTGTTTGCGGTTATGAATCCGGAAATCAGGAAGTCTTGGATGAAATCAAGAAGGGAATCACTCTTGAGCAGTCAAAGGCATTTGCAGAAAATGCAAGAAAATTGGACATTAAGGTTTTCGGATGCTTTATGATTGGACTTACTGGTGACAGTCTTGAAACAATTGATGAAACATATAAGTTTGCTCAATCCGTTTATCCTGACATGTGTTTCTTCCAGCAAGCGGTGCCTTTCCCAGGAACCGGATTCTATGATTGGGCTAAAGAGAATGGTTATCTTATTACAGAAGATTATTCCAAATGGCTAAATGATGACGGTTACTTGAATTGCCTTGTGGATTATCCTTATGCAGACCACAATGAGATAGAGAAATTAAGGGACAATTTGATGAGCAAGTACTATTTCTCATTTGCATATATTGTGAAAACATTCTTGGCAAATCTTGATTGGGCAGAGTTTAGACGTGTAATGCGTGGAGGAACCCAATACATTGCATTTAGAGTAAAAAAAGCTTTGAAAAGGGCAGATAATTTAGATTGATTTCCAAACTTTTCTAAAAAGAGTTTATTAAAATTTCTTCTTTTTTAGCACTATTTTTTAATTTTTTAAAAGGAGTATTTTTTGTGTTGATTTTTATGATTGTTTAAATCCTATTTTTAAAAAAAGAAAAGTATTAGTTTAAGAGTAAAAACTCTAAACTAACTTAAAATTTTTGCTCAAATTTTGACCGAAGGTCAAAACTTGATTGGATTTATTCTGCATCGGAATATAATAAACCGTATGCTCTGCTTTGTAGGAATGTAGTATATATAGTAACGATACCAGATAAAATTGCCCCAATAATTTCAGAGAAATTTCCAATTCCAGTAGCTATAGCAGATAAAACGTAAGAAATGATTCCTATAATAATGATTATTGCAAGGACTTTTACAATTCCGATTTCTTTGAGGTCATTGATTACTTCACCAATGTTCAAAGCTTCTCCTAAACTTTCGGTTTTTGCAAATCTACATTGGGCAATTACTAAAAGTATAGCAAATACAATCAATAATATGAATCCTAAAATTAAACCTAATAAAGCTAAAGTTTCATTGATGGCAGATAGGATAGCCATTACTATAATTGGAATTATCATGTAAATAACTGATAAAATAAATAATTTAATACCATTGATAATTTGTCTTACGGGATCAATTTCAGGAGCGTTATCCTCTCTGTTGATAGCTATTTTAATAACATCTAACATATATCCTGCAATAAGTGCGAATATTGCTATTGCAATGATGATTCCAACAATTCCTAAAATCCCTAATCCTCCGGATAATAATCCAGTAGCTTCACCAGCGCCAATTAATCCAACACCAGTAATGATTAATGCTAAAAATGCAACAATACCAAGCACCACATAGATTACAAGTGCTTTTACGTTATTAATAGGATACATTGCAGCATCACTAATAATTTCACCGATTTCCATAATTAAACACCTCTTTTTTAGTAATTCACTCATACACTATATAAAGTATATTTGAGTTGATATTAAGTTTATCTTTAATAATATATAAATTTGATGTCTTTTTTAGCTTATTTTTCTTTATTTTTGATTTTAAAAATTAATTTAATCTAATTTTTCATATTCTCTCAATAAATTTAAGTTTAATAAATTTTAAAAATAGATTTTAATTATTTTAGTTTTTTAATTAAAATAACTCATTTTTCAAAGTAATACTCATTTGGATTTATGATAATATTTTTATGAAAAATTTTCGTTAAAGTTTGAAAAAAGCTTTTGAAAGCTGAAAAAAATAGATTTTAAGTTTTTGAATAATAAAAATAAGATAAATTAAAGGATTATTCAATTCCCTTAATCTCTTTAAATACGTTAATCACATCACCAATAACGAGTATTGCTGGTGTGTTGATTTCCTTGTCAGCTATTGTTTCAAGGGTTCCGAATACGACCCTTTCATTTGGAAGTGTTCCGCTTTCAATAGCGCATGCAGGAGTTTTAGGGTCTCTGTATTTCATGATCTCTTCAGTGTTTTCCTTGATGTTTCCGATTCCCATAAGGATAATCAATGTATCTGCAGTGTAATCCCATTTAACCTGCTTGTCAGCTTTGGTTGGGTCTTCATGACCTGTAACAACTGTAAATGAGGTTGCAACTGCCCTATGTGTAATTGGAAATGCCATGCTTGTAGGTGCACCGATAGCTGAGGTAACTCCAGGAATAACTTCAAAGTCTATGTTTTCCTTTGCAAGAGCCAATAGCTCTTCTCCACCTCTTCCGAATACAAACGGATCTCCACCTTTCAATCTGATTACATTTTCATGCTCTTTAGCTTCATCAATAATCAATTGATTGATTTCATCCTGTGTCTTATAATGCTCTCCAGCCTTTTTACCTACATAAATGCGTTTTGCATCTTCTGGAGCATGCTTCAATATCTCTTCATTAGCAAGATAATCATATAAAACAACATCTGCTTTGTTTAATGCTTTAACAGCTTTTAAAGTTATTAAATCAGGGTCTCCTGGACCTGCACCTATTAAATATACTGGCATGTTATCTTCCTTAATTTATATTTTAAAAATGAGTTTGTAAAATTACATTCAATGGATTATAATTAGATTTTAATATGGATTTTAAAAATTTTGTATATGTAGATAGCTTAAATACTATCTAACATACCTTTAAAGAATTCAAGACCATTGTCTGAACCCAATAGTTTTGTGGTAGCCCTTTCTGGGTGTGGCATCATTGCAAGAACAAGTCCTGATTCGTCACAAACACCAGTGATTGCTTCCATAGACCCGTTAGGGTTTTCCTCTGCAAACTGAAGAACGATTTGGTCTTGGTCTTTCATAAGATCAATGTCTTGAGTGTAGAATCTTCCTTCAGCGTGAGCTATTGGTATGTCAATTACTTGGCCTTTTTCAAAGTTTTTAGTGAATGGGGTCTTGTTGTTTGCAACTTTCAATTTAGACCATTCACAATTAAATTTAGGTACTTCATTGGTAATGAACAATCCTGGAATAAGTCCAATCTCTCCAAGAATCTGTGCTCCATTACATATTCCAAGAACTGGCTTTTCCTCTTTTACAAGTGCCTTTACACCTTCAACAACAGGGGTGTTGGAAGCTATTGCTCCTGCACGCAAGTAATCTCCATAGGAAAATCCGCCAGGTATAACAATTCCATCGTAATCAGTTAAATCTTCATTATTCCACCAGATATATTCTGCTTCTCCACCTGCGAGTTCAATAGCCTTATAAACATCACGGTCACAGTTAGTTCCAGGGAATCTTATAATTCCAATTGCCATTTTATCACTTTATAATCTTAATTTATTTAGAATCGATTTGAGTTTTTTATCTATTCGCATCCGCATCCGCAGCTTAAGTCCATCTTGATGATATTGATTGTGTAATTGTGGATAATTGGATTGCATAATAGCTTTTGACACATGTCGTCCACTTTTTCTCTTGCATCATCTTCTGAATCTGCTTCCAATACAAAAGTAATGATCTCTTTTGTTTTGGTTCCTTTAACTTCATATCCTAAAAGAGCAAGGGATCTTTGAATAGTGGTTGCTTCTGGATTTAACATTCCTGGTTTTAAGGAAACTTTAACTTCAATGTCATACATCATTTTTAATCACCTAAATTTAATTTTATAGCTTTAGTTTAGTTTTATTAGTTTGATTTCAAGCCTTGTGGCTTTAATAGATTTTTTAAATAATAATTATAATTTCAGATTATTTAAATTCCCCATTTTTCTCTGTCTTCTTCAGTTAAGAGTCTGTTGAAGACTTCTTCATATGCATCGATGACCTCATCATCCTTTCCTTGTCTGAAGAGTTCCTTATCAAGCATGTCAAGGGTTTCAGCATCCCATAATCTGCAGCTGTCAGGACTTATCTCATCACCTAAGATGATGCTTCCATCCTTGTCCTTACCGAATTCGATTTTAAAGTCAACGAGAATGATTCCAATGTCCTTAAACATTTTGCTCATGACATCATTTACCTTAAGAGCAAGCTCTCTTAATGTGTCTAAGTCCTCTTTAGTAGCTATTCCAAGAGCAATAGCTATTGCATCATTCAACATTGGGTCATGGAATTCATCATCCTTGAAGTCCATTTGTATAAGAGGTGGGTTAAATGGAGCCTTGTCTTCAAATGGGAATTTTCTGATAATGCTTCCAGTAGCTATGTTTCTTACAATAACTTCTATAGGAATCATATCAAGCTTTTTAGCTTTCATTACACAAGGTTCACATAATTCAATCAATTGTGTTTCTACTCCAGCATCTTCAAGGGTTTCAAAGATCTTTGCACAAATAATTGAGTTAATGTAACCTTTTTGGCCCATGCTTTCTTTTCTAGCACCATCTCCTGCAGTCATGTCATCTCTAAAGTCAATTATGACTTCATCAGGATTTTCACCTTGGAAAACGCTTTTTGCCTTTCCTTCATAAAGTAAATTTTTAGAATCCATTTCAATCATCGTTTTAAAAATTATTTTTGAAAATAATTCATTAATCAATCTTAACAATTATTTTAAAAAATTATATAATTATAATATTTAATTTTATATTTATTATCATTAATAAATATAATTTAAAATTCATTGCTTTTTTTTAGTTTTTTAATTATTTTTTCTCATATCAATATCAATATCAATTTAAAAATATTTATCTAATGTTGAATTTGAATTAGTTTTTTCTTGTTTTATACCTTGTTTTTTTACTTTCTCAATATCAATAAAAGAAAAGAATATATACCTATAAAAAGAATATAGATATTAAGAAAAATGGGGATTTTTCTAAAATAGTATGTAACTTAAAAATATTGAGGATTGTTTTTATGGAAAATGATTCTCTCAATAAGGCTAACGGTGCAAATTCTAAAAAACATATGTCAAAGGAAGAATTATCTGAGTATATTCTATCTGCTTATGATTCCGGTGAGACCATGATGGACATTGTAGCGGATGTTGGCAGAAGCAAAATATATGTCAGTAAAGTCATCCATCAGGTTTATGATGATGAGGAGATCAAAGTTCGCCAGTACAATAAATTAAGAGGCAAGAACAAACTTGATTTTTCAAAATACAAGAGTACCTCTGGAATTTATAGGGTTAGTTTTGTTGAGAACAAGAGAAATGGTAATGATTATTGGTCATACCAATATTATGAAAACGGCAAGCTAAGAAGAATTGTTTCAGTAAATCTATACAAATTAAAGGTTATCGTTTTGGATAAAGGATTAGATTGGATGGAATTTACAGATGAAGCTCATGATTTGGTTTTGAAATATAGGGAAACCTATGATGAGTCTTCATTGGAAAGACAAAACAAAACCGGATTCTTTAGAGTTACAAAACGTAAAACCAAGACTAAGCAAGGTTTTACTTGGGCTTATTCATTTAAAGAGAACAATCAGCTTAAATTCGTCAGTTCAGTAAATATCAGTACACTCAAGTCTAAGGTTTTAGCCAGAGGATGGGAATGGATTGAATTGACTGATGAGGCAAAAAGATTGGTTGAGGAAAACTCTAAAAAACTTCAAGATAAAAATTAGGCCATTTGAATGATTTTTCTTCTTTTTTTATCAAATTAATTTACTTTTTTTCATTTTTATTACTTAATTTAGTTAACCTCGTTAAATGATTTTTAGAAATATTTAATTAATTCATTTAAGATATATAATATTAATATAAATTTCTAGGTAAAAAATTTAAATAAAATAAACAATAAATGATTTATAATTATTATTTTCTTAAATAATTAATTCAGTTTTAAAATTTATACAAAATTATTTCATTACTTTATTTGGTGATACTATGTGTGGAATTGTTGGATGTGTATTGAAAAATGATAAGGTGGCTCCGATTCTTTTGGATTCAATATCCAAATTGGAATATAGGGGATATGACTCCATTGGTTTAGCTACCGCTTGTGAGGGTAAGATTAATCTTAAGAAGGATGCAGGAAAGATTGATGAAGTCAATTCCAAATTGAACTTTGCTGAAATGCCTGGAAATTACGGAATTGCTCATGTAAGATGGGCGACTCACGGAGACCCAAGCAAAGAAAATTCACACCCACATTTAAATTCCGCAGGAACCATCGCTGTAGTTCACAATGGAATCATTGAAAACTATTTGGCAATAAAGGAAGATCTAATCGCTGAAGGATATGAATTTAAGTCAGACACTGATACAGAAGTAATTCCACACTTGCTCGATAAATTCATGAAAGAGGGATTGGATTTGGAAAAAGCGGTCCGTAAGGTCATAGGCGTTATTGAAGGTGCTTATGCTCTTGCAGCCATTTGCACAGATGAGCCAAATAAGGTTGTAGCTACCCGTAAGGACAGTCCTTTGATTGTAGGTATTGGTGAAGATGAATACTTCGTTGCATCTGACTCTCCAGCTATTTTGAAATATACCAACAATATAGCATACCTTGATAAGGGTGATATAGTCATACTCACTGAAGATGGCGTTACCTTCAAGGATGAAAATGATAAGGTAATCAAAAAGGAAATCGATGTTCTCGATTGGTCTCCTGAAATGGCTGAAAAGGAAGGTTATGACCATTTCATGATTAAGGAAATCAATGAGCAGGATGTTGCAATCAGAAACACCTTAGGTGAAAAGAAAAAGATTAAAGCTATTGTTGATGATGTTAAAGGTACAATCAACAGGGTTGTTTTCGTTGCATGCGGAACATCATACCATGCGTCTTTGACTGGAAAATACCTTATAGAGTCTTTAGTGGGCATACCAACTGAGGTCTTGCTTGCTTCTGAGTTCAAGTACTCCGCTAAGGCATTGAATGACCAAACCCTTGTAATTTTCATTTCACAATCAGGTGAAACTGCAGACACATTGAAGGCGTTGGATGCTGCTAATGAAGTGTCTAAAACTTTAGCAATTGTAAATGTAAGGGGAAGTTCCGCTACAAGAAGAGCGGATTATGTTATTCAAACCCAAGCAGGTCCTGAAATCGGTGTAGCAGCTACAAAAACCTATGTAAGCCAATTGATAGCTATTTACCTATTCTCTGCACTCCTTGCAGATGATGAGGAATTACTCAAGAGATTGGAAAAGGTTCCTGATTACATTGATGAGGTTCTTAAGAAGCAAGGAATCATCCGTGAAATCTCACATTTATACAAGAGGGATAAGGATGCATTCTTCATTGGAAGAGGATTCTCATATCCAATCGCTTTAGAAGGAGCTTTAAAACTAAAAGAGATATCTTATATTCATGCAGAGGGATATGCTGCTGGTGAACTTAAGCACGGTCCTATTGCACTTATAGATGAGCATATTCCTGTAGTTGTAGTTGCACCTCCAGGTGAAGATTACAAGAAGATCATGAGCAATTTGCAGGAAGTTAAGGCAAGAGGCGCTGATATATTGGGTATTGGTGCAAAAGGAGATAAGGATTTGATTGATGAATCTGATAATGTATTTTTAATCAATCCTGAAGTAGATGACATCTTGGCTCCACTTGTCTATATAGTTCCACTTCAATTATTGAGTTATCATGTATCTGTGATTAGAAACTTAGATCCTGATAAACCTAAGAACTTGGCTAAGTGTGTGACTGTAGAATAACCCCCAGCTTTTGAGCTAAAGCCAAAACCTGGACCAAAACTCTTTTTCACTTCTTTAAGAGTTACTTTTTTTATTTACTTTATTTTATATTTTAAACTATTTTTAAAAAAAGAAAATGAGCTTATTTTCTTCCGCTTCCAATCTCGAGAAGAGGAATTTTACTCATAACATATATTAGGATCCAGCTTAATCCTATTATGATTATTGAACTTACAGGTAACCAAAGGTAAGCATTGGTTTTCACTATAGGTGCTAAAAAGCCTCTGGTTGATAAGTATTGCAATAAGATGTAATGGGAGAAGTAGATTCCAAAACTGCATGATGAGAACAATACGATTGCTTCCCCTAATTTTGTCTGCCTTATCATTCTTGCATCTTTTTTAATCCATTTTGTGCTTGCATACTTAAATGCTGTAAAGAGACCAATGGTTTCTAAAATTACAAATATGTCAAAGAAGTCTATTGGGGCAAGACCATATCCTCCAAGTCCCTTTAGGTATATCTTTGTAAAGTGGCCAGCTATCCCAATAAGGAACACTATGCATCCTATAGCAAACATCTTCTTGTCAGAGTACTTGAACTGCTTGTTGTGGATATATGATCCCATAATGAAGTATCCGAGAACAGGAAAGAAATTGAAGATAACTCTGAAGTTGTATTTCATTTGAGGATAGTCAAAGAATCCAACAGTGTACAATATGGAGAGAATGAATGTAATTAGAATCAAGTATTCTGCTCCTTTCATTCCTTCTTCACGTATGAAGCTACCTATAACTGGAATGAGAAGATAAACTCCAATCAATGACCAGATAAACCAGAAAGGTCTTGAATAGTCCTGTACACCAAATGCAGTATCAATAAAATAAGTTATTGTTGGCTGGTAATGCCATATGAGAATTCCCGCAATAATGTACACTATTATCCAGAATAAAAATGGCAAGAATACACGCTTGAAACGCTTTTCAAGAAATTTCTTTACTTCATATTTTCTTGTCAAAAGAAGAGATCCACTAACTGTAAAGAAGAGTGGAACACCAATACGTGTAAGTGAGAACACGCCACTGCAGAATAGCCAGCTATAGAAATCATATGAAAACAATCTGGATACGTGTCCGATTACAACCAGCATGATTGCTAATGAACGAACTTCATCTAGATATAGTATACGCTTGGGACTAATGCTCATTTTTTATCACTAAGATTATATATTTTTGTTCGTATTAATAAAGATATTTAATATTTTCAAGTATTTAATGTCTCTTTCATTTAGTATTTTATATAAATTATTTATAAGATAAT
>JAEEWY010000213.1 GCA_016291275.1 Methanobrevibacter sp.
TAATGCAGATTATCGTTATGATTTGGAAGACGATGAGAGCAAAGATCAAAACAATAATCAAAATCCAAATAAGCCTGGAACAATCAATACAATACTTTTAATAAATACAAAATTAGATGAAAGCTCTCTTTTATTAGCAGAAATGATTGCTGTAGAGGCAAAAGCAGTTGCCCTTAGGGATTTAATGGTGTCAAGCAATTATTCTAATGAGATAGCTACAGGTACGGGAACAGATGGAATAGCTATTTTCGCAAATTTGGATAGTGAAAACTTTACAGATAATGTCAGCAAGCATGCTAAAATTGGAGAACTTATAGGTAAAGTGGTTATTGATTCAATAAAAGAGGCATTAGCTAAATTGCAATGGTTGACTCCATCTTATCAATTGAATGCATTAGTTAGATTGGATAGATTTCAATACAATTTAGATGACTTTTATAATGATTATTTGCCAAGTCATATGAAAATGGATGGTGAAGAGGATAAAAGGGAATTCATTGTTTCATTAATCAGAATTTCCAAAAATCCTGAACTTGTTTCATATGTTTCATTGATTATTCATCTTTTAGATCAGTATAGATATGGTTTATTAAGCAAAAAAACAGTTTTAAAGGCTTCCAATTCTATTCTGGGTAATCAATTGGATAAAGATGAATGGATTTCAATGAAATTGCTTTTGGATTATATCATCAAGACTCAATTAGAATGATTTTAAAATACTAATTTTTCTATTTCCTATCCTATTTTTACTATTTTTTCATTTTTTTCTATTTTTTATCATATGTTTGATATTTTATCAAACTGGCTTTATTTAAAAGTATTACTTTTTTTAAGATTTTATAGTGTTTTTTATTACTTTTTAAACATTTATATACTTTTTTTTATATAATAAATAATAAGTTGGAGGTTTTAGTATTTTAGAGGCAAGAAATATAGTTTTTGAATATCCTGATGGAACAAGGGCATTGAACAACATTAATTTTAAGGTTGATAAAGGTGAAATGGTAGCTCTTTTAGGACGAAATGGGGCTGGAAAGTCTACACTTTTTTTACATTTCAATGGAATCAACATTCCAAAATCAGGTGAAATCTATATTGATGGAGAGAAGTTGGAATATGATAAGGAAAGCCTTTTTAATGCTCGTCAGAAAATAGGAATCGTATTTCAAAACCCAGATAATCAACTCTTTGCTCCAACTGTAGAAGAGGATGTGGCTTTTGGACCAATGAATTTAGGGCTTCCAATTGAAGAGGTTGAACAAAGGGTTAAGGATTCCCTTGAAAAGGTGGGAATGGCTGGCTTTGAAAAGAAATCCCCTCATCATTTAAGTGGAGGACAAAAGAAAAGGGTGGCTATTGCAGGTATTTTGGCTATGAAGCCTGAACTGATGATTCTCGATGAACCTACTTCCGGTTTGGATCCGAAGGGAGCTTCACATATTCTTAAATTATTGTATGAATTGAATAAGGAAGGAATGACTATCGTTATTTCCACTCACGATGTTGATTTGGTTCCTGTTTATTCAAGTGAAATTCATTTGATCAGTGATGGGGAAATCATTGCTGAAGGAAAACCTAATGAGGTATTTTCTGATGTGGATACAATTAGGGAAGCTGATTTGCGTCTTCCAAGAATGGCACATCTTGCTGAAATATTGGAAAAGGAAGACAACATAGACTTTGAAGGAAATTATCCTTTAACTATTGGTCAGGCACGTAGAAAGTTCCTGGAGTTATTGGAAAATTAATCTACTGTCAATACTAATTTTTAATATTTGCGATTACAATTTTTCTTATTAATTTATTATTTTAATTATCTTATTTTTTTGTGCTATTGTGCACATTCATTTTTTCTTTTTTTCAAGTTATAATATCATTTAAATAGGATTATAAATAAAAAAATTAGTAGAAAAAACTTTATTGTTTCTTTGTGATGATTTAAATGACTGATGAGATTATTAACCGAATTAAGATGAATTTAAGCGGAAATCCAGATTTGGATAGGGATTATTTAATCTCCCAATTGGATTATTATAAGAATCATGAATCCGCCTATGAGATC
>JAEEWY010000214.1 GCA_016291275.1 Methanobrevibacter sp.
TTAATGTAAATTCTTTTATGAAAATATATTTAATTAATTACTCTTTATTTTATCTTTATTAATATAATAATATTAATATTAATAAAGAATTTTTAATTTAGAATGAATCCACCATTAGGTTTCATATTTACTTTAACTTCTCCACTTTCTCCAACATTTAGCTCAGTTAATATTGCATATCCATCATCTTTATCAGTATAATAACTAAGTTTAGTTCCTTTCTTTAACATAGGTAATTTTAAAATTAATTCTTTTGAATCCTTTTCAGCATTGAGTCCAGCAATATACCACTTGGATTCATGTCTTCTTGCCAAGACAACATACTTCCCAGGATATCCATCAATAAAAACCGTATCTTCCCATGTACTAGGTAATCCTTTCAGAAAATCAATTTCAACCTCTGGTAATTCATTTATGTTATTTGGTTGCATTGCAACACATTGAATGGAAGTTTGCATAATAATGCCACTTGCCATTTCGAATACATCAGTAGTTTTTCTCGAATGACGACTCTTATTATCTCTACTCAAAAACCTATTCATAATTACTCCCCCCCAATCCATTGAAGCTAGAGAATTACGACAAAAAGGATGCAAAGTAAGATCAAATGGTTGTCTAAAAGCGCTTCCTTCATTAAAATATACATTTTCAGAAGCAAGAACTGCCTCACTGGCTACAAAATTTGGATAAATTTTTTCCCATCCTCTTGGTAATGTGCATCCATGGAAAATAACTTGCAAACCATATTTATTTGCATCTATAAGTATATCATGATATAATTGAATTGTTACTTGTTTGTCTCCACCAAAAAAATCTACTTTGATTCCAGCAATTCCAGCACTTTGCATCCATTTCATTTCTTTCTCACGTGCTTCCTTGGTATTTAATCGATTTTTTGGACTTTGAGGTGCATTATTAGAATTACCATTTGAATTATACCATAACATTAAACGAACACCTTTTGTTTGGGCATATTTTGAAAGTTCTTCCATTTTGTCATATCCAATATTTGCATCCCAAGCAGCATCTACAAGACAGTATTCATACCCCATTCTACCAGCTAAATCAATAAATTCAACTTGATCATTATAGTTAATACTATTATCTTGCCATATTAACCAACTCCAAGTATATCTTCCAGGTTTATATTCAAATGCTGGTTCATAAAGAGGTTCAACTACATCATATGGTATTGTAGTTTCTACTATTGGTTTTAAATCTTTTCCTATTGTGATTGTTCTCCATGGAGTATTTCCTGGAACCTGAATAGTTGCAAAAGTATCTCCCATACCATTATTTGCTCCTTCCATTGGAAAAGCAATTTTAGACCCTTTTTCAGAAGAAAAATCACTTAAATGAGATGCAACATATCCTGATGTTACTCCAGTTTCCCCAATAAGTACCCATCCATGATTTCCTAAATGAAACAAAGCAGGGAATACATAACCATGTCCAAATTGGGATTTATCTCCCATTTTTGCATCAGATGAATACCCCTCTTCATAACTTGGTTTTGTATTTTCCCATCCCGACATTGGTTCAGCTTGGGGAGAAATGAAGGTAGTAGTTCCATCAGGTAAACGAAAAGATGAAACTTCACCAATAATTTTAGCCTTAGTTGGATTGTCATTTTCTTTTCCTAATGTATATCTGAATGCAATATCATGGTTTGATACTAGAAAAGTAACAATAATTTGTTTTTTTTCTGAATTTTCAAGAATTAAATTTAATTTATTTGCCCTAAATTCTGAATGAAATTTTTTTGTACCGGTCATATTATAAGAGCTAGTTTCCTCACTAGCAACACTATCTACTAAAGTTAGTCCTTGACAGAAATCTCCAATATCAGATTTCAATCCTAGTCTAGAAGGAAGAATCATTTCTTGTCCATCATATTTGACAGAATATGTGGCAATTCCATTTTCAACATTTATATTTACATTGAGAAATTCATCAGGAGATGATACTTCTACTGTACCTACCATTATAATCAAAGAAAATAATAAAACTGAAAGAATTTTCATTATCATTTTTTTGATTAAAATAAAAATTAAATATTATT
>JAEEWY010000215.1 GCA_016291275.1 Methanobrevibacter sp.
AAATTTAACAGTTTGAAATCAATATTGATGTCACCTTGTTATTGTTGTTCATGTTTTTCTAACATGTTTATATATATGTTTATGAAAATTATTAATTGAGTTAACTATCCGTTAACAGATGATATGATTAAATTTTTAACTTTCATTTAGGTTATTTATTTAGTCTTGGGGTGTTTTGAGTTGGGGATTAAATTTTTGTTTATTTCGTTCTTGTTCTTTTTTGGTTGGTTTTATTGGTTTATAAGTGATTTAAATTTTATTAAAAATTAAGTTAATGTTTAGTTTATCAATTGATTTGATAATCTAAAAATGGTGGTAATATGTATTATTTCTCAGTTGTTGGAGAAGAGTTGAAATTTTTAAATAATTCAGATATTAGATTAAAAGTCTTAGTGGATTTAGTGGATGGGCCTTTGAAAATAAGGGATATAAATAGGAAGTCTTTGTTGAGCTACAGCTCAATTTCAAGTAATATTCATAAGTTGTGTGATGAGGGATATGTTGAGAAAATCCATAACAGCTTCCAATTGACAAATTTAGGATTGATTTACATCACACTACTAATGGATTTCAGGGATGTGATTTCAACAATTACCGATAATTCTGATTTTTGGCTAGATCATGACATAAGTTCATTAACAATTGATGATTTAAATAAGCTCTCCTCTTTGGAAGGCTCTGAATTGATTAGATGCAATTCAATGGATATCTACAAGACACACAAGGAGTTCAAGCGCTTATTCAAAAATTCTAAACAATTAAAGGTAATATTTCCTTACCTCCATCCAGAATATCCTAAATTAATCAGAAGATTGGTTTTAAAAGGAATCTCAGTTGAATTGATAGTTTCTAGAGACATATTGGATGGCTTTATAAGGGATATTGGAAACGATGTTGTTAAAAAAGGGATTTATGAAGGCAATTTTTCAATAAAATACTTGAATGATGATATTAAAATAGCTCTTGCGATTTCCAATGAATTCATTACCGTTGGATTGTTTAAGCTTGATGGAACTTATGACCAAAACAGATTATTGCTTTCCAATAGGAAAAAGGCAATTAGTTGGGGATTGACCATTTTTGATTCATATGATGATCATGCACTGCCCTTGATTTTGGATTGATTTTTTAGGTGATTTGATGTTTGATGAAGATGATTCACGAAATAGATATGATGATTTCATAACCGTTCGCTTTTTATTGGCTTCTAAAATGAGGCCTTTGCTTTTGTTATTGTTATCAGATATGGAGTATGATTTAAATGCCTTTAGGGAGGAATTGGATAAGCCTTCAGCTTCAATATTGCATGGATTGAAGGAATTGGAACGCATCAACTTGATAAAAAAGAATTTCAAAAGGTATTCCCTATCCTCTAAAGGTGTCTTATGTTCTGCAAGCTTGAAAAAGCTTTTTATGGATTTGTATATTTTTGAAATCAATAGGGATTTTTGGCTTAATCATTCAATCGAATCAATACCGAGAGATTCCTTTAGAAACACCTATTTGCTGAAGGATTCTGTTTTTGTGGAATCGGATGAGCATAACTTGTCAAAATCATTCACAAAATATCTTGAATTGCTTAGTAATTGCGGAAATATGGAAATAATTCTCCCTATATTTTTAGAGGAACATCTGGAGATAATATTAGAAAATCTTGAAAACGGAGACAATTTGCTTTTGATAACAAATGAGGAGGTTCTCTCTTCCTTAAGGAACTCCAAGTATTATGGCGATTTAGCCGATTTTTCTAAAAAGGGCCAAGTGATTATTAGAAAGGTGGATTATGACTTAAAGGTGTTCTTGACAATCTGTGATGAATTCATGTCCTTGAGTCTTTTCTTTAAGGATGGTCTTTTTGACAATTCCTGCTTTATTCTCAATGAGCATTCCGATGGTATAAAGTGGGCTAAGGCATTGTTTGAAAAGTTTTTTGAAAAGTCAGTTAGGGTGATTTAAGGTTTAGATAGGTTAAAAAATAGTTTAGTAGTTTAAATTATTATTTTTAATATGTTAAAAAGTTAAAAAATACTAAAATGTTTAAAAATAATTAAAA
>JAEEWY010000216.1 GCA_016291275.1 Methanobrevibacter sp.
AATTAATATATAAAAAAACATGAAATTAAAAACAATCGTTAGGACTATTGCATGTATATTACTTGTTTCTTTAGTAGAGGGAAAATCCCAAGATTATGGAAGACATATAGAACTTTCTCTTCTTTTCTATGAATGCCAACGTTCTGGACCTCTTCCAAAAACAAATAGAATTTATTGGAGACATGATAGTATGGTCGATGCAGGAAAAGATGTTGGAATTGATTTAACAGGAGGATATTATGATGCAGGGGATAATGTCAAATTCAATTTCCCTCAAGCTGCAACAATTACTCTCCTTGCCTGGAGTGGAGTAGATTTTGCTGATGGATATAAAAAAGCTGGTCAATATGAATATTTATTAGATGCAGTCAAATGGGGTACTGATTATTTCATAAAATGCCATTCAGGAAAAAATGAATTATATGTTCAAGTTGGTAATGGTTCAATTGATCATGGTGATTGGGTTGCCCCTGAATATATGCAATATGAATACCCATCATATAAAATAGATGCAAGCAACCCTGGATCAGATGTTGCTGCTGAAACAGCTGCTGCTTTAGCTGCCGCTTCCTTATTATTCAAAGAATCAGATTCATCATATGCATCCACTTGCCTTTCACATGCCATTGAAATTTATGATTTTGCTGACAAATACAGAGAAAGCTATCATAAATCTGTACCAGAAGCACAAGGATATTATACTAGTTATAGTGGATATGTTGATGAATTAGCTTGGGGTGCTGCTTGGCTTTTAAGAGCTACTGGAGAAGAAAAATATAATGAAATATATAGTGCTATTGCTGATAAAGAATATGGTGAATGGGATTTAAATAAATATACTGGATGCACTGGACCAATTTCTTGGGATGATAAAAGACCTGGAGCCTATGTTTTAATGGCAATGGTTACTAAAGATGAAAAAAGAATGAAAGCTGCTTATGATTATTGTGATACTATAATAAAACAACCAAGAACTCCAGGAGGTCTTTGGTATGATACTCAACTTTCAATGTGGGCTTCAAATAGATATGCTGCAAATGCAGCTTCAATGGTAGGAATGTTTGCAAGTATTCTTCCAGAAACAGATTCAAAACGTAAAGATTATATAGACTTCGTTAAATCTCAAATAGATTATATTTTAGGAGATAATCCAGCAAATGTTAACTATGTTGTAGGAGCAGAAGATAATTCACCTAAAGCAGTACATCATAGAGGTGCATCAGGCACATATGGAGCTGAAGATTCATGTATTCCTCCTTTTAATGTTTTCACATTATATGGAGCTTTAGCTGGAGGACCCGGTTCAGATGATTCCTATATAGATAGTAGATCTAATTACCAAATGAATGAAGTTGCACTTGATTACAATGCTGGATTTACTATGTGTCTTGCTGAATTACTTCATTTCGGTTTAGGTACTAAAGATGGAGCACTTAAATTTGACAGAGCATGGCCTCAAAGAGCTATGATTCCTGATATAAGCATTTCAATGGACAATACTGGATTCAAAATTTCTACTGGATCCAATATGATTTGTGGTTCATGGTGCGTTTCTTGGACTTCTGATCAAGATTTTGGAGGTATTTATCATGGAGCAGTTATTAAGGATGAAAAACCAAATTATACTGTATGTAATGATAGAGATACTGGATACTTAGATGGAGATGGAGGTGTTCAATATGCATCATTTAATATTATGGGTGATTTTACTCCACCAACTGAATTTGAAGTTTTATGTGATGGATACCACTATGGCAAACCTCCTGTATATCTTCCTGAAAATGGTCATTTATATAAGGTTGTTGCCCCTGGAGGACCTGAGAATACAACTCCTCTTTTTGAAAATGGTGATTGTTGGCCTAGTCATATATGTTAAATAAATAATTCGAAAAATAATTATTTTATTAGAAAAACTAAGTGTATTAAAACATAAAATTATACTATTGTTAATTAATTAATATCGAGAAATAATATTTAAATAATTCAAAATTTCAAATTGATTAAAAAACAGAAAATAGTATTAATTTAAGTAAAAATCCTAATA
>JAEEWY010000217.1 GCA_016291275.1 Methanobrevibacter sp.
AATCACAAAATATTATTAAATTATTAATTATTTATAATGTTTATACTTTATTGTATTTAACTATGTTTAATAATTTTCCATAATTTTAATATAATAATTATTTTTGATGACTTTCCAAAAATGTAGATGCTGCCAAAACATTCTCCTTGAATTGTGGATTTATCTCAGTCAGGAACCCCATGAATGACTCTGCAATGTCTTCGTTTTCATAGTCTATCTCATATTCCTTTTCAATTCCTAAGAAGTCATTAATCCACTCTTGAGGAACATTTATGAATGGAAATATAACATCTTTTTCTTTTAGATTCAAATCATAAATGTTGGATAAGTCGAATTTCCTATCCCATTCGATTCCCTTTCCATCAAAGATATCATTTAGGATATGGTTTACTTCCTGATTCAGGTTCAATGGAGAAATAACAGAATCAAAGTCATTTTCACCTATGTTTTCATCATATTCAATAAAGTTTATGCCATATTTTCTTGAATAAGGCTCGATTACTATGTATAAAAACTTGTTGTAATCATTATCCATTCTTGGAATGAGAATCCTTTCCTTTGGGCTTAAGGACTCTGCCAATGTCTTTGAAGACCTTGAACAGATCTTTTGAAAAAGAGATGACCTTACCACTTCTATATCAGAATAATGCCTGTTGAAGGTTTCTCTTCTTTTTTTGGAAAACTTTGAAAAGCGAAGATTTTCTATATAAAGCTTAATGTCCCCATCATCATCAAAGAAGCTGACAAAACGGGTATCAACACCTATTTGCTTTAAGAACTTCATAACATCCTTCTTTGAATCGGATAGTTCCTTTTCATCATCTTTCAAAACAAAATTTGATAGAAAATCATCCATAATATCACTAAAAAATTAAAATTAAAGTTAAAATAAAAATTAAAATCAAATACCTAAAACATCCAATAATGCCTTTTCCATAACATCCACTGGAGCATCTCTGCCCAACCAGATTTCAAAGCTTCTGATTCCTTGATACAATAGCATCTTATATCCATAAACAACTTCTGCATTGGCTTTTAATGCCTCCTTTATCAAGGATGTTTCCATAGGAGTGTAAACGATATCATTTACAACAAGTTCCTCATGAAGCATATCTGCACTTGCTATTGGCTTATCATCCACATTCGGATACATTCCAATAGGTGTTGTGTCTATAAATATGTCTGAACTGTCCAATTCCCTTTTAAGATTCTCAATTTCACAGCTATTTACAGTAATATCAATTCCTGCCTTGCCTAAATTGGATCTTAAATCATTTGCAAGTGATTCCGCTTTGCTTGCATTACGATTCAATATTGACAGCTCATCAATTCCACTGCTTGCTATCTGAAATGCAACTGCTCTTGCTGCTCCACCAGCACCAGTGATGGTAACTTTTTTGTTATTTATTGAAGTTTTTTCCTTAATTGCACGGACACATCCATATCCATCAGTGTTAAATCCTTTTGTTGTTACCATACTTTCATTATTTTGATTGGATGATTCATTATTTTCATCAAAATTAAATTGAATGGTGTTTACTGCACCAATCATTGAAGCTACTGAATCGATATCATCAAGGTGTTTAATGACATTGGTTTTATGTGGTATTGTTACATTCAAACCTTCTATTCCCATAGCCTTTGCACCTTGAATGCATTCACCTAATTTGTCCTCTTTAACATGGAAGGGAAGATAAATGTAATTCAGATTTAAAGCATCGAGTCCAGCATTATGCATAGCTGGAGAGAAAGTGTGTTCAATAGGATCTCCAATAACTCCCAATATCCTTGTTTTTCCATCTATCACAAAATCACCTATATTTAAAATCCAATTATTATCATCAAATTCAATATTCATTTAAAAATCCAACTGTTCAGCTATACAAAGTCTGCATACAGAATTTGGAGTATCAATATTAGCCTCTTTAACCGGACAATAATAAACTCCATTTTCTATTATAACCTCTAAAGAACCAGGGAAAGGAGTTCATATAGGATGAATAGGCTCATCAAGCAC
>JAEEWY010000218.1 GCA_016291275.1 Methanobrevibacter sp.
ATCGGAGATATATTCTATTTCCTTTAAGAACTCTTCCTTGCCTTTTGTCTTTAAATGATGCTCTAATTCGAAAGACCTGTCAAAATGGTCTTCGATTGATCTTTTACCTTTACCTGTAACAATTAGAATGTCATCTACACCGGAATTTACTGATTCCTCTATTACATATTGAATAGTAGGTTTGTCATAAACCGGTAGCATTTCCTTAGGTTGAGCCTTTGTAGCAGGCAAGAATCTTGTTCCTAAACCTGCTGCTGGAATAACTGCCTTCATCATTACACCTCAAATAAATTAGAATTTTTAAATTCTTAATTCTAATAATTCTTATTCAAAGAATTATTTAAATAATTAGTATATTATTATTTTTATTAATAAAAATATATAAATCTGATGAAAAAATAGGCTATTTAAAAAAATAAGCAATCATAATTTGTTAAAATAAAAAAGTGAAAAATCAAAAAATATCAGTTAAAAATAGATTATAAAAATGGTGCAGGGGACGGGAATCGAACCCGCGAAGGGACTAACCCACTAGGCCCTCAACCTAGCGCCTTTGACCGCTCGACCACCCCTGCATAAAAACAGAAAAATAGTACAGTACTATATAATATATTTATTATCTTATTTAAATATTACTACCAACTTAAATAAAAAAATTAGCTCAGAAATCAAATAAGCTTAATATTCACATCCATAGATTCGCCATTAGCCAAATCCTTAATCAAATCTCTATTTAAATCAATAGCTGCTTTGTTAGACTTAATCATTAAGGTTCTAGAGCACACAAATGTGCTTTTTCTGCAGACAATATCTGTTGGATGTGATAAAGTTAAATCATGATGACCATAGCCCTCTATAGTATCGGAGGCATTGGGAGTCTTTAATTCGACTATGACTTTAGTATCATCATTAGCCAGCTTTTCCTTAAATTCATCTGGAAAATCCTCCATTGACTTGTCAATATCCAATCCGATAATGCAGTCTCCAGCAAGACCCAAGTCCTTATCCTTTGTAATTTCAAATGTGGATTTATGCAAAGACAATACATTTTCATGCCCTTTTGCCTTAATCTTAAAATTCATAATAAGAGTTATGCAAATTATTTTATAAAAATATTTTTAAAAAACCAATCAAATAGATATATGATAGAGAATATAATTTTTATAAGGAGTTTTTAAATGATATTGAATACTGGCTTAAGAACAGACATTCCCGGATTTTTCAGCGAATGGTTCTATAATAGGATAGATGAGGGATTCGTTTATGTAAGGAATCCATATGCAAAGAACCAAATATATTCCTATAAATTAAATCCAGAGCTAATAGACTGCATAATCTTCTGCACAAAAAATCCAAAGCCAATGTTTGAAAATCTTGAAAAGATAGACAAGTTCAATCAGTATTGGCATATAACAATCACTCCTTATGAAAAGGAGATAGAGCCTAATGTTCCTCCAGTGGATGAGGTTTTAGAAAGCTTCAAATACCTATCTAAAAAATTAGGAAAGGAAAATGTGACATTAAGGTATGATCCAATCTTCATCAATGAGAAATACACTTTGGAAAAGCACATTGAATCATTTGAATATATGATAAATTCATTATCAGGTTATACAACTGAAGCTATCATAAGCTTTATTGACTTATATGAAAAGACAAAACGCAATTTTCCTAAAGCAAGAGAAGTAACTAAAGATGAAAGATTAAAGATAGGGAAAGAATTTGCTCGAATAGGAAATGCAAATAAAATAAGAATTAAAACATGCGTAGAAGGAACTGAATTAGACAAATTCGGCATAGATTCAAGCGGTTGCATGACAAAAGAGGTAATTGAAGGGGCAATCAATAAAAACTTAAATATTCCAAAACAAAAGGCAAGAAATGGAGAGTGCTATTGCCTTTTGAATAATGATATAGGGGAATACAACACATGCAATCATGGTTGCCTATACTGCTATGCAAATTCAAATAAGAGATTGGTCAAAAGGAACTTGAAACTTCATGATCCAAA
>JAEEWY010000219.1 GCA_016291275.1 Methanobrevibacter sp.
ATATAAAAAAATAAATAATCAATATAAAAATAATCTTAATTTTTATTAATTATATTAAAATCTAAAATATGAAAATAACAGCAATTCTCGTTATCTTATTTTCATCATTGTTAATAAATGTTTCATCAAAATCACAGGATTATGGTAGACATATTGAATTATCTCTTCTTTTCTATGAATGCCAAAGATCTGGGCCCCTTCCTAAAACTAATAGGATTTATTGGAGACATGATAGTATGGTAGATGCTGGTGCTGATGTCGGAATTGATTTAACCGGTGGTTATTATGATGCAGGGGATAATGTTAAATTTAATTTCCCTCAAGCATCAGCACTTACTCTTATTGCTTGGAGTGGAGTTGAATTTGCTGCAGGTTACAAAAAAGCTGGTCAATGGGATCAATTACTTGATATGATAAAATGGGGTACTGACTATTTCATTAAATGTCACTCAGGTAAAAATGAATTATATGTCCAAGTTGGAGATGGAACAACTGATCATGGTCATTGGCTTCCTCCAGAATTTATAAATTATGCCTATCCATCATATAAAATTGATGAATCCGGACCTGGTTCAGAAGTTGCCGCAGAAACAGCCGCTTCCCTTGCCGCAGCTTCTTTAGTATTTAAAGAGGATGATTCATCATACTCTGCAACTCTTTTAAAACATGCCATAGAACTATATGATTTCGCAGATAAATTCAGAGGAGATTATTGTTCTACTGTACCTGCAAGTGCTTTTTATAATTCTTATAGTGGATATAAAGATGAATTAGCTTGGGGAGCTATGTGGCTTTATAAAGCAACTGGGGAAGAAGAATATTATACTAAATATAAAGATATTGCTGATGCAGAATATCTCCCACATGATATGAAAAAATTCACTGGATGCACAGGACCTATCTCATGGGATGATAAAAGACCAGGAGCTTATATTCTTTCAGCTGTTGTCACAAAAGATGAAAAACGTATGAAAGATGCTACTGATTATTGTGATACCATTATTTCTCAACCTAAGACTGCAGGAGGACTTTGGTATGATGCAAACCTTTCAATGTGGGCTTCAAATAGATATGCAGCTAATGCAGCTTCAGTTTGTGCAGTTTTAGCCAAATATCTTCCAGAAGGTGATTCAAAACGTAAAGCTTATATAGATTTTACAAAATCCCAAATAGATTATATTTTAGGAGATAATCCCGCAGGAATCAACTATGTAGTAGGAGCCGAAGAAAATTCTCCAAAATCAGTACATCATAGAGCAGCATCTGGTGTATTTGATTCTTCAGATGCAAATGCTAAACCTTCATTTAACGTATATACATTATATGGAGCATTAGCTGGTGGGCCCGGAGCTTCTGATCAATATGAAGATGATAGATCAAATTATCAAATGAATGAAGTTGCCTTAGATTATAATGCTGGATTCCAACTTTGTCTTGCTGCATTACTTGATTTTGGATATGGAGTAAAAGATGAAGGTTTAGACTTTGATAGAGCATGGCCTCAAAAAGCACCAACACCTGATATCACAATTACTGTTAGTGATAACACATTATCTATTGCTACTGGATCAGGATTAATGTGCAGTGCTTGGTGTGTTTCATTTAAAAGTGATGCAAAAATTGAAGGAGCATTTGAATGTACCCCTTATGAAATTGAACCACCAAATTATACAATTTGTAATAAAAGAGATAATGGATTTTTAGATGGAGAAGGAACCCCACAAACTGCAAAACTTCAAGTAAATTATGCTAGTGAATTTACTGCACCTGATGAATATGAAGTATTATGCGATGGATCTCATTCTGGACTTGGAGCAACTGATATGATGTATAAACCTGAATTTGGTCATAAATTTAAAGTTACTGGAAAAGGAGGTCCTTCAAATACAAAACCATTATATGAAGAATCAAAATGCTGGCCTAGTCATATATGTTAAATAGTTAAATATTTCGAATAATAAATAATTATTTTATCAAATTTACAAAATGGTAATTATAAATG